>CAZQDI010000265.1:804-2522 GCA_964591785.1 uncultured Roseivirgaceae bacterium | reverse complement strand
CCCTACACGACGCTCTTCCGGATCGGAAGAGCGTCGTGTAGGGAAAGAGTGTAAAGTTAGAGGTAAAGCTAACGTAAAAGTACTACCTTTATCTGGAGTAGATGTGACCGAAATAGAACCTTTGAGAGCCTCAATTTGTTCTCGTACTACACTCATGCCAACTCCACGTCCAGAAATTTCACTTACTTTTTCCGCAGTGGAAAAGCCAGGTTCGAAAATTAGAGAAAATAGATCTTCTGGAGCAGAAATTGCTACTTCTTCAGCTGAAATCAGACCGTTTTTAACAGCTTTATTAGCAATTTTTTGAATATCTAAACCCTTACCATCATCCCGAACTTCATTGATTGTCTGATTTCCTTGATAGTAAGCATGAATATCGATTTGTCCTGTTTTTGGCTTACCCTTTTGAGATCTAACTTCTGGTGACTCGATTCCATGATCGAAACCATTACGTAATAGATGAAGTAGCGGATCGTAAAGTTTTTCTAGTACGGCCTTGTCTACCAGTACCCCAGTCCCGATTAAATTGAGAGCTACTGGTTTTTTATATTGATTAGATAAATCTCTGAGAGTACGAGGAAAGCGTTTGAGGATTTGCTCTAGAGGCAACATTCTTGCCCACATCAACTCATCCCGCATTTGACCTAGCATTTGGCGTTGTGAATTGATCGTGCGATCGCTAAGTTGAGCAAACAGAGATACATCATCTACTCCTTCTTCTAACTGCAACATCTCTTCCAAAATATCTTGAAGTAGCAGTTGGAGTTGGTTATAGCTATCCATCTCTAGGACATCAAAGCCATCACCATCCCGAAGTATTGAACTACTAGCTTTACTAGTTGCTAATTGGTTTTGAGCATAGCCAGATTCGATAACCATCTGGTCAGAAAGTTCTCGCAGCTTACTAGTCACGGCTCGGAAACGACTAAACTTTTGAGTGAGACTTTTCACGTTACTCTGAAGCTGTTCGTTTTGTAGCGATAAACTGTTGCGATTAATCACAAGTTCGCCGATTAAGTTATTCATTCTTTCCAATCGCTCCAGATCCACCCGAACACTCAACTGCTTGACAAATCCTTGTTGTCTATCAGCTTTTGGTCTAGCTGCGATAGAACGCGATTTTGATTTAATTTCGGGTAAGGTTAATTCCTCTGTTTTAGCTTCTGGTAACTGAGTAAAAATTTCTGGGATTGAATCTAATGCTTTATCCAAATTTTGAGGAGTAGCAAATTGAGATTCTGGTTCTTGGGGAATAATTTGATCGCTATTAGTCTCTACTTGAGGCGAGCTAATGATCCTGGACTCAGAATTATTGACTTCTCCGATAGTGAATTTTGAGATATCTGTAGCTTCTTCTGTCTCAGCAGCAGTACTTGCCACGGGTAATTCGTCGCGATTAACTTCTTGTTCCACCGCCGAAAGAAAACTAACAGGTTTCCTATTATCTGCCTCTTCAGCATCTTCTACATAGAATTCTGTAGACATTTCGTCCATTTCAGTAGAAGAAGCAAAATCAAACGCATTATTTGTGAGTTCAGTCTCGCTTGTTTCTGACTCCACAGGAAGAGCACCCCAATCTAATTCTGCTTCTGCGGAGGGAGCAAAATCAAACGCATTATCTGACAAATTATCTGTGAGTTCAGTTTCGCTTGTTTCTGACTCTACAGGAAGAGCACCCCAATCTAATTCTGCTTCTGCGGAGGGAGCAAAATCAAACG
>CAZQDI010000265.1:0-704 GCA_964591785.1 uncultured Roseivirgaceae bacterium | reverse complement strand
CATCATCTATTTCTGCCGAGCCGGTAGATAAATCATCCCAGTCAGCATCATCTGCCATGGAAGGGGCAAAATCAAAGACACTATCCATCTCTTCTGAAGAATCTTCTGCAGATAGCTCAAATAACTCTGCTGAATTGCCAGAGCTGGAAGCAACCCCTTCTTCTGCGTAGCTGAGAATATCGTCAAATAGATCCTCTAGGTTATCGTCTACTGTTGCAGTCGGTGCTAAGGATTCTTGAGATGTTGCAACTGTTGTCTCACTGTTGGCAATAGCAATTAGTTCTTCAGAGGGTTCTCCACCCTTTTCTCGATCTCCTGCAACAACGAGATCTCTGGCTTGTTGGCAGTTTTGACCAAAAATAGTGATAACTTCTACTGCACGATCTGGATTAAGTGAGATCGCTGTACTACCTAATTTAATGATTTCACTAAACCCTGGCAAGGTAAATAGCTCGGCAAACCCACCCAAGACCTCTAATTGAGCTTCAAACTCTCCTACAAGATCGAATCCTGCGGGATTAGCTAACATGCTATTGAGGTGATCTAGAGATTGTTGAACATCTATCTCAAAAATAGAAGAGACAATGTCTACTCCAAGATCGGTTGCACTGGGAATGTAGCTATCGGACTCTTGTAGTGCTTCACCCAAAATTTCTTGTAATTCATCAAATACTGGCTCCACATTGAGCACAGCTATCTCTCCA
>CAZQDI010000264.1:0-2532 GCA_964591785.1 uncultured Roseivirgaceae bacterium | reverse complement strand
TGGGTGCAACTGCGATCGCATTTAAAACACCTTAGCCAACTAAGAGATTTTCCTCAGGATAGTTAACTGAAGAAGGTTTGGGATCGCCAATAATGGCAGCGATCAATAACAAAATACTTACCCGACCGATATACATTGCCACAACCAAAATTAGCTTAGAAACCAGACCCAGACTACCCGTAATCCCAGTAGAAAGCCCCACAGTCGCAAAAGCAGAAATCACCTCAAACAAGATATCAATAAAGAACATCTCGGGTTCGGCTACGGAGATCAATACGGTCACCACAATAATTGAAGCGACAGTACCAAAAACCACGGCCACAGCTTTGAGAATTAACGTACTGGGAACTTCTCTTTGATACAAAATAACTTCATCTTTGCCTTGTAGAGCAGACTTGGTGCAGTTAAACAAAACCCGAAAAGTGGTGGTTTTGATTCCGCCTCCTGTCCCGCTAGGACTAGCTCCAATAAACATCAAACCCATCGTGATAAACAAACCAGCCGTGGTCATCTGCCCAAGATCGATACTGTTAAAACCCGCAGTCCTGGTAGTCATCGACTGAAACCAAGCAGCAAGCAATTTATCTTCTAGGCTCAAGTCTTGCAAGGTATTGGGGTTGTGGAGTTCAGTCAAAAAGAATGCTAGTGTCCCAATAGCTAATAACAAAATAGTCGTACTAATTACTACCTTAAAATTGAGCGAAAAACCAAATCTGTCTTTCTTTCCTGCAATGAAACTTCTCAGCCAAAGATAAAACTCGATAATAACTTGGTAACCAATCCCACCAAAAATCACCAAAGCAGGAATTACCAAATTTACTAACCAAGAGCTACTGTAACCAACCAAACTATCGGAAAAGAGACTAAATCCCGCATTGTTCCAGGCACTAATACTATGAAAAACTGCCAGCCATAAGCCTCTGGGTAAGCCGTAATCTTGTTGGAAAGTAATTAGTAGTAAGAAAACCCCTGTGATTTCAAAGATTAAAGTTGTGGCAATAATTGAAACTATCAGACTGTTACTACCTTGAAGAAAAGGACGATCAAAGGATTCTTGAATGGCAAACTTTTGTTTGAGGTCGAATTTGCGCCCCAAAAGGAGCATTAAAAAAGTGGTCATGGTCATATAACCCAAACCACCCAACTGAATCAGTAATAAAATGGTCAGCTGACCCCAAAAAGAAAAATCCGTACCTGTATCTACAACAGCCAGGCCAGTTACACAAACAGCAGAAGTCGCGGTAAACAGTGCCACCATCAGACTATTCCAAGAGCCATCTCCCGTAGCAAAAGGCATCATTAATAAAATTGTGCCAATCACAATCAGAGCTACAAAACCCAAACATACTGTACGAGCGATCGCCATAAATGATAATTAAGTCTTTACAATTAATTACTTCTACTACCTACCTTATTACGCTTTGATTCGTTCCTCGATTGTCCAGCGCATTAATTCCTGCCATTCAGGTAACTGAGTTAGATGATACACATTAAACTTGATACCCCAATTTTTAGAAAAGACAGCAAAACTCTCTGTCCAATTAATCACGGTTTCGGTAGCTGAAAAAGAGCGATATTGCCAAGATTGTTTGAGATAGTCTCCCATCTCCTGAAAATGCTGGGTGTAGTAAAGATACCAACCAATCCAAACTAGTGTCCCATAACGGACTGATGACTCCATCAGACGAACTTGATTGGGTAGATTAGGTTGAGCAAAAAAGTCTTCCAACACCGCAGTCAAAGATCTTGCTTGAGGCAAACCCTTGTGCATCGCGCTTTGTTCGTGTTGGCGGTAGTGGACAGTAATTTCTGGGAGCCATTCTGTTTTACAACCTTTGAGAGCCATGCGCAAAACCAAGTTAGTATCCTCAGCAGGTGGAAAGCGTGGGTCAAATCCTCCTGCATACTGCAACCACTCGCGACGAAACATCATGGCACTGGGCAAGACAGGTTTCCAGCGCAGCCAGCCCTCGAGATCCAGCTTGGGCACATCTTCCCAAGGACGGACATCTAAAATTTTGTTGCCATCAGAATCTACTCTTTGCCAACCGCTATGCACAATTCCCACATCGGGATTAGCTTGTAAAATTGCTGCCTGGGCTGCTAGCTTGCCAGGTAAAAAGTAATCATCTGCATCTAAAAAAGCAACATAGTCTCCTTGAGCGTGAGCAATACCATTGTTGCGGGCTGCTGCGACGCCTTGATTTTTTTGGAGAATATAGTGGATGCGATCGCCATAAGGTTCTAAAACGCTTTCCGTTTCATCAGTAGAACCGTCGTCAATCACGATAACTTCTACCTCACAATCTTCTTGCATCAATACGCTATCAATGGCTTGGACGATATAGCGATCGCAATTGTAGGTGGGAATGATTACACTAATTAGCGATCGACTATCCTTGGCTTCCATTGCTAAAACTATCTCTACTCCTAAAAAACCTAATTTTAATCCTTTAACTGTGATTTGACCTTAATTTTATGGGGAATAACCAGTCTTGCATGGCCAAACTAAAAACCCCCACCCAAAATCCA
>CAZQDI010000263.1:0-2613 GCA_964591785.1 uncultured Roseivirgaceae bacterium | reverse complement strand
CGGTAATTGGAAGTGAATAATGATCTTATTAAAATAAAGATATTAATTTAAAATTAAAAACATCCTAAAATTAAGCAATAAGCAAAATAAATAAAAACAAGAAATTCTACAACAAGGGTTTTCTTGTAAAAAATATTTTATATAATTATCGCTGAATTTCGCTACTTCCGATACCTGCCTTTGTCCGTAAGTCTGCGTAATCTGTGGAAATTTGTGGCTTTCTTATTTTTATAGGAAAACCTTTTCTCCATATCTATCTTAATCTTGACAAAAACTTCAAACCAACAACCCCAAACCACCAAAAATAGCCGCACCAGCTATCGGCAGCCATGACAAAATATCTTTAAACTCATTTTTAGGATGTTTCAAAAATAGAATATGTAATCCCAAGTGAATGATAAAAAAGATATTCAAGCCATATTGAATGGAAGTATCATTCAAACTTTTCAATACAAAATAATACAAAGGCAAGTGTGCCAATAGAAAAACAGGATAACCAACCTTATCACTTAAAAAATAAGTTAATGGAAAAATTCGCCATTCTTTACAACGAATAGCATCCATTTCGTGTAGTAAAATACAGGAAACGGCGATGTAAAAAAAAGTAGTTGCCATCATTTATTTTTTTGCTGTTTAGCAATTTATCATTTAATTCTGCTAACCTCTTCATAAGATTGTAGAAACAAACCTTTAAAGGGTTTATTTTATAAAAAATCAAACCAATCTCCCTTTCACCAACATCGCATAACTCTTTCCAATCGGTAGCGTTACATTGGATAATTTGACTTGATTACCTTCGATAGCTTTTATTTTTTGAATATGTACAATATAGGATTTGTGAATACGCTCGAATAGGATATTCGGTAATTCCGTTTCCATTTCTTTAATGGTTTTCCGAACCATTTTTATATCACCATTATCCAAAAACACTTTTAAGTAATTACCCCAAGATTGAATATATTGAATATCGGACAATCGAATTTTATAAATGATTTTATTGTCTTTAAGACTGATAAAATCGTTTTGTTTAACTTTGGAAATGGGGATAATCGGTTCTGCTGTAATTTTCTGTTCTAACAACAATTGCTTTTTTAGACGTTCAATGGCTTTTAAGAACCGAGTAATCCGGATAGGTTTGTGTAAATAATCGATGACTTGATCATAATCAAATCCTTGAAAAGCAAACTCCGTATAGGCGGTGGTGAATATGACTTTGGGACTATTGTTTTTTAAGCTGTCCAATAATTCCAAACCCGTCAAATCAGGCATTTGAATATCTAGAAGAATCGCATCTACTTGGTTTTTATTTAAAAAATTAATAGTAGAAATGCCATCATAGCAATTACCCACAACTTCCACAAAGTCTATTTTAGTACAATAGCCTTCTAAGACTTTGTGTGCTAAAGGCTCGTCATCGACTATCAATAGGCGTATATTTTTCATAAATCCAAAGTTAGGCTGGTTTGATAAATTTTATCCGTTTGCTCAATAGTTAAGTGATGACGGTTTGGGTACAGTATTGCTAATCGACGTTTTGTGTTTTCTAAGCCGATATATGTTTTCACGGTTTTTTTATTTTGAATAACACTATTACTAACTTTAAACAGCAATTGATTGTCTTGTACAGTTAATAAAATATGGATAAAACAAGGTTGTATCGGATGTGTACCATGTTTGAATGCATTTTCAATAAAAGGGAGTAATAACAAAGGGGCGATAGCAGCATTCGCTTCTTGCGTATTAATGTCAATTTGTAAATCACAATTCTCATTTAACCGTAGTTTTTCCAATGCTACATAAGAATAAATCAATTGTATAGTATCGGTAAGCGGTACGGTCTTCTGCTTAGAAAAACTTAAATGATGCCGCATTACTTCTGAGAGTTCCATTATCATTTCAGACCCCTGCACTGCATTGATTTGATTAATCGCATAAATATTGTTAAGCGTATTGAATAAAAAATGTGGATTCAGTTGAGTTTTGAGCATATAAAGTTCCGTTTCTGCATTTTTAGCTCTTAATTCTTGAAGTTGATATTGATTGATAATCCCTCGTTTAAAATATTGTAAACCAATAGCTATCAGAATAATAAAAGCAACATTCTGAACACTTTGAATTGTATCACTTTTATTGCCCAACAGAAAAAACATACCTTCTACAATCCCAACACCGATACCTACCGTCACTAATAATCCTATGACAAATTGCCAATATTGACGATTATCAAAGAAGCGTTTTTTTAGATAAAAGGATAAATATACTGATATAAGTAGTGAGAGAATAATCGACAATAAGCTACCTAAATAAGTTTGACTTTCTTCAAAAATGGCACTTTTCCATGTGACAAAACTCAACAGCATCGCTAAAAATAGCCAAATCAAACTATGATACACCCACCTTTTTTTTAGAAATGTTATCATAGATTCAAAGTTCTTCATTTTTGCATCGCTTTACAAATTATTGTGATAAACGCCTTTCGTCACATCTTTAATTCTGTTCATCACATCTGTTTTGACGTAGCTCCCTAAAAGTAGTTTTTGCTCGAATAGGTGAGCATCTTTGTTTTGTGAATTTTAGATACTATAAATTATCAAATTAATAAAACATGAATTG
>CAZQDI010000262.1:0-2627 GCA_964591785.1 uncultured Roseivirgaceae bacterium | reverse complement strand
AGCGCAAGATCCCGGAAGTGAACGACGTGGTGGTCACGCCGAACATGACCTACATCGTGCAGCTGAAGGTCGACGGCGCACAGAAGCCGCATCCGGAGTTCGGCAAGTTCGTGCTGCATGCGGTATGGGGCGCGGCCGGGCGCTGGGGGCGAACTGCCAAGCTGGTGGTCGTGGTCGGGCCGGATATCAACCCGTACGACCTGACGGCTGTCGAGTTTGCGATCGGCAGCCGGGTGCAGCCTTACGAGGACAGCATCATGAACCAGTCGGCGCAGGCCTTCGTGCTCGACCCGTCGGCGGCGAAGGGGCCGCAGGGCTTCCCGATGACCGGCTCGCAGCTCGGCATCGATGCGACCATCAAGATTCCGGAGCGGTTTACCGATTACGCGCCTGTCAGCCAGGCGGCACCGGACGAGGTCGCGGCGATCGGGGCAAAACTGAAAGACGTGCTTTCCTGAGCTGACGGCATAAGCTCCGTGGCTCGCACGCTGACCCACAAGATCCTGGCTCGCGCGTCCGGTCAGGCGGAAGTCGAAACCGGCGAGATCGTGACCTGTGCGGTCGATCTCGCGCTGTTGCTCGACTCCGGCGGGCCGCGGCGAATCTGGCCGCGTCTGAAGGAACTCGGGGTCGGTGTCTGGGACCCGGACAAGATCGTCCTGGTCTCGGATCATTTCACCCCGGCCGTGGATGCCGAGTCTGCCGCCATTCTCCAGCTGACGCGCGACTTCGCGGCCGAGTTTGGTATCCAGCGGTTCTTCGACATGCGCGGCATCGGTCACGTGGTGCTGGCCGAGCAGGGTTTTCTCAGGCCCGGCATGTTTGCCTGCGGCGGCGACTCGCATTCGAGCATGGGCGGCGCCTTTGGCTGCCTGATGATGGGCTTCGGCGCGATCGAGATGACCGGCATTGCGGTCACCGGCGAGATCTGGATCCAGGTGCCGGACACGCTGCGCGTGAACTGGCAGGGCAGCTTCGGGCCCGGCGTTGCCGCCAAGGACATCATGCTCTACCTGTGCCGGGAGATCGGCATCGACAACGCCGGCCGCGTGATCGAGTTCGGCGGTGACACCGTAACCGGCATGTCTATGCAGGAACGCGGCGTGCTCTGCAACATGGCCGCGGAGCTGGGCGCCGAGACTGGAGTGGTCGAGGCCGACGAAACGACCCTGGCCGCGATACGCGCCACCGGACAGGATATCGAAGACGATGAGCTGGATTGGCGCAGCGATCCGGGCGCCGACTATTGCGGGAGGTACCACTTCGATGCGGGCGATCTCGAACCGCAGGTGGCCGCGCCGCACTCCCCGGCAAACTCCGGTGCGGTAGAGAAATACTCGGGCACGCGTATTGACCAGGCGTACATCGGCGCCTGCGTTGGCGCCAAGCTGAGCGATCTGCACATGGTCGCGTCAGTGCTGGACGGGCAGCGTGTCGCGCCGGGCACGCGCCTGTTGGTCGCGCCTGCGTCTCAGCAGGTGCTCAGCGCCGCGGCGGCGGATGGGACACTGGAGAAGATCACCGCGGCGGGCGCCTACATGCTGCCCACTGGCTGCGGCGCCTGCGCGGCGCTGGGCGCCGGCGTGCTGACTGAGAACGAGGTCTGCATTTCCTCGACCAATCGCAACTTCCGCGGCCGCATGGGCGCGAACTCCGCCGAGGTCTACCTCGGTTCGCCGTACACGGTGGCGGCCTCCGCGGTGGCCGGTCGCATTGCCGACCCGCGTGAGTTCCTCGCTTGAGCAGTGTTCGCGCCATCGAGGGCCGCGCCTGGGTGTTTGGCGACAACGTGAACACCGATGCGATGGCTCCGGGCCTGTATTTCAAGGCGCCGATGGATGTGATGGCGAGCCATTGCCTGGAGTCGCTGGATCCTGAATTCGCCTCGAACGTGCAACCTGGCGATATCGTCGTCGGCGGCAGAAATTTCGGTATCGGCTCGGCGCGCGAGCAGGCCGCCATGGCGCTGCAGCACCTCGGCGTCGGCGCCGTGGTCGCGCCGTCCTTCGGCCGGATCTTCTACCGCAACGCGCTGAATTTCGGCATACCGGCATTGCGTCTGGAGGCACCGGGCGAGATCAGCGCCGGTCAGCGTTTGCGCATCGATGCGCGCGAAGGCCTGGTCGAGAACCTCGACGGGGGTCAGAGCTGGCGAGTCCAGCCGTTGCCTGCCCATTTGCTGGCCATGGTCGACGCCGGCGGGCTGATGCCGCATCTCAAGCAGCGTGTTGCGGCCGGCGAGCTGTCCCGGTGAGCGGCGCATCCGTATTGCGGCAGGCGTTGGCGGGCGACGAAGCCGTCGTAGCTCCCGGCTGCTATGACGCGCTGACCGCGCTGCTGATCCAGCAGGCGGGTTTCGGCTGCGCGTACCTCGGCGGGGCCAGCGTGGCGTTCTCACGTCTCGGCCGCCCGGACATCGGTCTGACCACCATGTCGGAGATGGCCGACACGGTTTCGAATATCTGCGAGCGTGTCGACATCCCGCTGATCGTTGATGCAGACAACGGTTTCGGTAACGCGCTGAACGTGCGCCGCACGGTGCGCGCCTACGAGCGCGCAGGTGCGGCGGCCATCCAGCTTGAAGACCAGACACTGCCGAAACGCTGCGGTCATCTGCCGGGCAAGAG
>CAZQDI010000261.1:0-2685 GCA_964591785.1 uncultured Roseivirgaceae bacterium | reverse complement strand
GGAACACGAGTTTGAGTCGTGCGCGTCTACCAATTCCGCCACTTTGGCAAAAGGACGGCAAAACTATTCATTAGCAGATAACATTGCAATAGTTTAAGATCTAGTTTTGTTTTGAGCTGGGTATTCTTTATTGATTTTAATGAATAACACAGAAAAAATTGGTTCACAATATGCCACTTTTTGGCAACGACTTCTCGCTCATAACATTGATGTACTTGTGATATTGGGACTGTTCTATTTGTACTCTTTAGTTCCATCTACTAAATATGACAGCATTGCATTTATTTGCATTTACCTACTCTACTATGCATCTTTTGAGTCTTCTCCCTGGAGGGCTACTCCTGGAAAGAAATGGACCAAATTGAGCGTTGTGCCCCAAAGACCTACTTCGAATTTGTTTTTTGCCATCATCCTCAGAAACGGTCTTAAAATTTTATCTCTAGTGGTTTTTTTTGGCGGTTTCATAATGATCTCACTAAACACCAAAAGGCAAGGCTTACATGACTTTATTGCTGGGACTGTAGTATTATTCGAAGAAGAAATAGCTTAAATTCGTACGATTACAACATTTACCAAGAATAATATTTTATATTTCACCACAAATTTGAAATTGTCATAACATGAGTGATGGAAATTCTCCCATAAAAAGATTTGAAGGTTTTTTTGAAGGATTCATTTTCTGGAGTAGGTGGATACAAGCTCCGCTTTATACCGGTCTTATCATAGCCGCAATCGTCTACCTGATTAAATTCTATCAGGAGCTATTGTCATTGGTAGAAAAATTTAACAAGATCACAGAAATGGATGTGATGGTTAAAGTTTTGGGCTTGGTGGACATAAGTATGGTAATGAACCTGATCATCATGGTAACGATAGGTGGTTACTCGATATTTACTAGCCGAATTGACGTAGACATGCATGAGGATAAACCACTGTGGCTCGAAGGGTTAGATGCTGGTCAATTGAAAATAAAACTTGCAACTTCGCTGGCCTCAATTTCAGGGGTTTACTTGCTCAAAACATTTATGAATTATCGAAATGAAGTAGAGAAGACGAGTACTGAAGGGGTCATCATTGAAATTGTCATTCATATGGTTTTCATTGTATCAGCACTATTACTTTCGCAGACGGAAAAGATCACTCACAGCTATCATGCGTCACATGCACCCTCGCACGATGAAGAAGAACATTGAAATCTAAATCTAAGGAAGTGAACCGGACGAAAGTCCGGTTTTTTTGTGCCCTATGGTGATGAATCGAAGTGAACCGTTATTTTTGCCAAGCTTTTACGCCCAGGTGCTGAAACTGGTAGACAGGCATGGTTGAGGGCCATGTGTCCGCATGGACGTGCGGGTTCGACTCCCGCCCTGGGCACTTAAACTTCAATATTAAAAGGTGAGCTAGCAATTATTGATCAGAAATCTATTGCACCTCCCACAAGACATTAGCAAACCAGTTTTTTCTGTCCTTAAACGAGCCCAATTGATCAAACCCACAAACCGAAGCTAACTCACCCAATTGGACTTCATCGTACTTTTTGGAAACCTCCATAAAAATGGCTTCCCATGCCCGAAAAGAGATGCTTTCATCAGCCACTTTTACCGTCTGATTAACCTTACTAATCAAGTAGCTCCTGCATTCACCGGTTTGCGGATTGTAATATGGATAATGCAAAAATTGACGTCGATCAAAGTTTCCGCCAAGCTCGGAGTTGATCCGGTCCAAAAGGTTTAGATTAAACTCTGTGGTGACTCCTTCACCATCATTGTATGCAGATAAGATTATTGAAGGATCTTTCTTCAAATCAACACCCATAAATAGCAAGTCTCCTGGTGTAAGGAAAGCTGCCAACTTCTGCAAAAAAGTTTCTGCCTCGCCCTTGACAAAATTTCCAATATTCGAACCAAGAAAGAAGACAATATCTTTTTCATTTCCTTCCGAGATTTCACCTAGAGCGCTAAAATAATCGCCTTGATAGGCTTCGATATTTAATCCGGGAATTTCATCTAATAAATTTGATTCTAATATCTCAAGCACATTACCGGAAATATCAACCGGGGTATATGTAAACTCAATTTGACTTTCTTGAAAGTACTTAAGTAAGACCTTTGTTTTTAATCCATCTCCGGCTCCCAACTCAATGATTCGAAAAGGTCCTCCATCATACATCGACTCTAGGATTTTAGTTTTTTGCAGTTCGAAAATCTCAAGTTCCTTATTGGTGAGATAATACTCCTCTAGATGCATGATTCTTTGAAAGAGTTCATCACCCTTTGCATCATAAAAATACTTGGAAGAAAGTCTTTTACTACTTGCTCTCAATCCTTCTAATACGTCTGTCAGGAAGTCATTATCAACTGCCTCAACTATTTCTTTGCTCATTCAATTACGTATGCTTTGCTAACCTAATACCTGAAAATAACCACCTTAAGTGTGGATGAAAAAAATTGCGGTAAGACTTTCTAATGTGTGTTTCCGATGTTGCAAAGGAGCCGCCCCTTAGCACCATTTGATTGATCATAAATTTTCCATTGTACTCACCAATAGCGCCTTCAGCCACTTTAAAAAAATGAATTCAAAGATAAGAGAAAGTAATTCCTAAAATTGTTTCATGATTTTTTAAGTCTTACATTTTATGTTTTTGCAAGATTTTGATAGATTTCAATGGTCTCTTTCTGTAGTATT
>CAZQDI010000260.1:0-2696 GCA_964591785.1 uncultured Roseivirgaceae bacterium | reverse complement strand
CAACGCTCTTGGATGCGCGCCAACAGCTTCGGCTAGACTACGGCCCGTCGCTCGGCCAACTGCAAGTCGTTAATGCTGTGTCTTTGTTGGAAGAAGGTCGCAATGGCTCCGGTGTGAAGCTAGGGATAATCGACACCGGCATGGGTTCACTGGCAGGTGCGCACCCAGCCACAGCGCCTATCGTCGACGACGGGCGTTTTATTGCGAGTGAGAATTTTACAGGGCAAGACCCAGCTACAGATGGCAACCGTCACGGCTTCTCAGTGCTTTCTGTGGCAGCAGGGTTCGACCCCGGTAACCTCATTGGTCCAGCTTACGGAGCGGAAGTCTATCATGCCCAAACGGAGTATGCGCCAACTGAGACAAATCAAGAAGAAGACGCGCTCGTTGCGGGTCTAGAATGGATGGAGGCACAGGGCGTGGATGTGGTAAACATCTCGCTCGGCTATAGCACCTTCGATCCCGGTCAACAGAGTTACACCATCGAAGACCTCGACGGCAATACAGGCATCACCACCATCGCTGCTGACCTAGCCGTGGAAATGGGGATGGTTGTCGTAAACAGCGCAGGCAACTCGGGCTGCAGCAGTCCAGCTTCTTGCTGGTTCTACATCACGATGCCTGCGGATGGCGATCACGTATTGACGGTTGGCGCCGTGAATGGCTTCGGAGGCTTGGTCAGCTTTAGTTCGCGTGGTCCCACCGCGGACGGCCGTATCAAGCCCGACGTAATGGCACAAGGGTCCAGTGTGCACCTAGCACGTACCGTTGGATATGGTCCGAGCAACGGCACCTCATTCTCCAGCCCGATGGTCGCAGGCGTTGTAGCGTTGATGTTGGAAGCGAATCCCAACCTGACCCCCTTCGAGGTCCGCGACCTGCTCCGCTCGACGGCTAGTCTTTCCAATGCGCCGGACAACAACTTCGGATGGGGCATTATCGATGCGAATGCTGCCGTACAGGGCGCACTCCAAATGGGCATCGGTACGGGTGTCAACGGTGAAGAAGTCCCGCATACCCTTAAAATCGAAGCGCCCTTCCCCAATCCATTCGTGGACCGCACGGCTGTCACCGCGACAAATGCTTCGGTTCCCGTCGCAGCGCGCCTTGTTGTCTACAATGCTCTCGGCCAAGAAGTGATGACGGCCTTCGACGGCATGTTGCCCACCGGCACCCAATCAATCCCGATTGAATTGAGCGGGCAGGCCTCTGGCCTTTATGTCTACCGCCTTGTTGCCGGTGGAGCCGTACGTACAGGTACACTGGTTCGTCTGTAGGCTGAGACCATACAAGACCATCATTTGACTGACCAAACCACGCTCTCGATAGCTATGATTCGCTGCGACACTGCGCTTCGGTGGTGTCGCAGCGGTTTTGTGTAAAAAACTGGTGGCTACAACTCATGCCTCTGCCTCCTCTACCACCAAAAAAACGTACCTGATTGAAACCTGACGCTGGTCTCGCACTTACTTTGCCCACGCATTCGCAAAAAGGTGCAAACACTTTGGCGAACACTATGCGTAAGCTTGCATACCAACTGAGTGTTCGAAGTTGTTTGCGATCGGTGTAGCACCGCTTCAGTGAAACGGCACGAACGATCAGTTGACCCGCCCCATCTCGGTCGCCCTAGCCCTAAGCATCTGTTTCTCTAACGCATGTCCTTATCGTTTGGTCTGAATCCTTGGTTGCTTTTGCTTTGCATGCTAGTGGCTGCTGGGATTACGTATTGGTCGTACCACCGCACGACACCGCGCCTCACAGGGCTTCGCCGAGCAGGGTTGATGGCACTTCGCTTCGTGGCGCTTTCGCTGATCCTGTTTCTGCTGTTCGAACCCATCCTCCGCCGCCTCGACGCGATCCGCCAACCACCCTCGCTCGCCGTTTTGGTTGATACAAGCCAGAGCCTCAGCTTAGCCGGTGAAGACGAAGACGGCACTGCATACGACCTGAGCACCACCGTCCGGCAAACCCTAGCGCAAGTGCCACAGGCCAACCTCGATGGCGACATTCGCCGCTATGGGTTTTCCAGCGATGTTGATGTGTTAGCCGACGATCAACCTCTGGATTCGCTCCAGTTCGATGGTGTCCGCACCAACGTCTCGCGTGCGCTCGATTACGTGCGCGACGACCTGCAAGATGACAACCTTGGTGCCGTGCTGCTTGTTACAGACGGCCAGTACAACACCGGGCGTAACCCCTTGTACGTTGCCGAACGATACCCCGTCCCCATCTACACCGTAGCGGTCGGTGATACAACCACGCGACGGGACCTACAGATTCGGCGGGTGACGACCAACGAGATCGCGTATGTAGACAACGCGCTGCCCATCCAAGTTGGCCTACGTGCCGATGGCTACGCGAACGAAGATGTTACTGTCTCACTGCTGCTCAATGGTGCAGTACTCGCCTCGGCTTCGGCCACGCTACCAGCTTCGCCTGGCACCGAAGTGCCTATCGACTTAGAATGGACGCCTACCGATATAGGTTTACAGCGCCTTTCCGTGAGTGTGACGCGACTTGATGGCGAAGTGACATACCGCAACAACAGCACCTCGGCTACGGTGCGTGTGCTCGAAAACAAACGGCGTCTGCTCGTGCTCGCCGATGCGCCAAGCCCGGATGTATCGGCGCTGCGCCAAGTGTTGGCGGCAAACCCTGACCTCGAAACCACGTTCCTCGTCCCGCAGGCGCAAGGG
>CAZQDI010000259.1:0-2721 GCA_964591785.1 uncultured Roseivirgaceae bacterium | reverse complement strand
GGGGAAATTGTTGAGAGGAAGAAAGTGAAAAAAAAAAAAAAACCTCTAAGGTAAGAAGATTAGAGAGAATACATTACGAAGAAAAAAACAAATAGGGATTCAGACCATACCAGGTCTTTCAACAAAGTTTGAAAATCAACTTGTAATGATGAAGTGTGGTTGTGAGAACCGTTGTATATATGTCGGCACTTTATATATCACATTGAATAATGTAGGTGGAAGATAGTTGTTGTTTGAGGTGAAGAGAGAAAAATAAGTTAGGTGGGGTTTTGTATAAATGTTTTGTATTAGTGTGAACATCTTCTGTACAGTGTTAACCAGAGCTTTCGGTCTTGGTAAGAAAGGGTTTTTGTTCTGTCTGGGTGTTTGTAGTAGAAAATATTTAGACGAAGAGCTCGTCTTGTATATTCGATTGATTGGGAGTGGGAATATGTGTGTAGTCTCTTGTTTGCGTGCTTAGTGCATGTGAAAAAGTGAGGAACCGATTCTGAAGGATTGTGGCAGAGTTTACAATTTGGAAGGATTGGAATTAAGTGGCGAAAGTATCGATGAGCTCCTAGTTTGGTGACTCTCATTCGAAGCATGTAAGCAACATTTCTAAATTTCTTATGCCAGTTGAGGTAGTGTTCAAAGTAAAAACAATTAATATTTTGAATGGGGTAATAGAGCATGGATTTGGATTGTTTGAGAGTTAGTTTTTCTTTAACGAATTTGTTTGTAGCTCTCTTGAACTTTTTGAATGTGTATTTATATGCTTTATCAATATTTCTAACTGAAAGCATTGTATCTCGAATGAAGTTAAGATCAATTGATAGTTGTTTACATGATTGCTTAAGTATGTTGTAAAAGCCATTGTTCAGGTGGCGAGATTGAGATATAGCTGCTAGAATAAGGTGACTTTTTTCAGTACGATGAGAGGTTATGTAAGACTTGACATGATAGAAGTAGTATCTAAATATCAATGGCTGTATTCCTAGTTCATTGTACCAGGTGTAGTTTGGAACACCAATTTTGTAGATATTTAACACAAGTTTCATTTGTTTGAGTAGGAGTTTGTCTAGATGTTTAATTTGAGTAGTGGACAAGAAAGATAGACCATATTCAATCTTAGATCTTACTAATGATAATAGAGCTACTCGTTTTTTGTTGATGTTGACTCGGTCGTGTTGACTGAGTGTGTATATAATCTTAGAGTTGCTCAGGGATTCTGTATATTTTTTGGACATGATTTTATGTGAGTCTATGTTATTTTCTAGAATAATACCTAGATACTCGAAACTTCTTGATTGTTGATATATTCTTCCAAATAGAGAGATTGAATTGTTAGCACTGTTGTAATTCATATACACTGTTTTAGATGGATTGATTTGAAGATGAAGTGATTGCAGGGCGTTATCAACTTGTTTGGCAAGTTCTATCAGTTTGGATGGGGATGATGAAATGAGAACTAGGTCATCTGCATACAACAGACCTGAAACCTTGTTATTTTGTACAAATACTGTATCTTCAAAGTCTTGAAGAATTCTTTCTACTGGATGAAGATAAAGGTTAAAAAGAATTGGAGATAATAATGAGCCTTGTGGAACTCCTTTTTGAATTGAGAATTTTACTTTTGAGTCTAGTACAGTTCTAACTGAGTTTTCTAGGAGAGATGATAGTATGTTTACTATCTTGGGGTGAAAACCACAAAATTGTAAGTATCGAATTAGAAATGCTCTATTTACTGAATCAAAGGCTTTCTTGATGTCAATAAAGAGAAGATGTGTTTGAAGGTTGTTGTGTGATCTAAATTTGATGAGTTCTTTGATAATCATTATTTGATCATGTGTAGATCTCTTATTTCTGAATCCTGCTTGAAGGTCTGATAGAAGGGATCTTTCTGAGACAAATTCTTCAATGTAGGTGAGAAGAATCTTTTCAAAAATTTTCCTTGTTGAGTTAAGTAGTGTAATAGGTCTGTAGTTTTGTGGGAGGTAGTCTTCATTTTTCTTATATATTGGAATAATGATTCCTTCCCTCCATTGTTCTGGGACAGTTTCTTGTTCGATGATTAGTTTGAATAGATTATGAAGCATTGGACAGAATATTTCTGGTAGTGATTTGATGATAGAGTTCTGTATTTTGTCTGGACCAGGAGCTTTGTGTAGAGGTAAGTTTTTTATGATTTGTTCAATAGAAGAGATGGAGATGTCTAAATTGAGAGATTGGGGGTGAGGGCGATTCAGTAGGTTATAATAATATGGGGTATTGTTGGATTGTATTGGTTGAGCTAGTTTTTTATAGAAATTAATGAAGCTTCTTATAGTAGCATTAACAGGATGAGTTGGTTTAGAGAGACCAGATGCTCGTTTAATGAGTTTCCATGTTGTTTTGTTAGTAAGAGGTAGAGAATTGATTGAGTTCTGGAAATCAATCCATTTTTTTTTGCGACAATATGCTATTTCTCTGGAAAGTAAGGATTTGTATAGAAGATAGGAGTTTAGATCATCTTCTGATTTTGCTTGTTGTTTAAGTTTTTGGAATATGTTGCATGTTTTATTCCAGCTGTATCTGATTGATTTTTTGTGGTTGTTTTGTTGGAGGATAGTATCATCTAGAGTGAATGAGATGTTATCTATTAGGTAGTCATAGTAAATTTGGACTTCTGAGTTGAGATAGTGAGGGTTTAGTTCAGATAATTTGTGTTTAATTAAGGAGATTTCTTGGTCTGAAGGGTTGATT
>CAZQDI010000258.1:0-2735 GCA_964591785.1 uncultured Roseivirgaceae bacterium | reverse complement strand
CTTTTGAGTGGTTTTAGCAGCTAAGCTGCTATTTTCGGAATTGCTGGTGGAATATTTGACTATAGTTGGCTGGCAATTGAGCGGTAAAGCCCCTTCTATTTGCTGAGCCATTCAGCTAAATTCGCTGGAGCTTGAACCTGATTGAGAATATTGGTTAGTTGTTCTCCTTCGAGTACTTCTTGTTCGAGTAAAGTCTGGGTGGCACTCTCGAGTAACTCTCGGTTGAGTTTGAGGATCGCAAGTGCCATTTGATGAGCTGACTCAATTTGGGTTTTTAGCAAACTATCTATCGTGGCTGCTGTTGCTCCGCCATAGTTCCGACGGGCGACAGAACTGTTTAAAAATTGGTTTTGGGTTTTGGTAAAGGCAATCGGCCCTAGATCTTTGCTCATTCCATACTGAGTTATGGCTTTTTCGGCTAGGTCGGTTGCTTTCTGGATGTCGTCGCTAGCTCCTGTAGAAACCTTGTTAAAGATAATTTCTTCTGCGGATCGTCCTCCCAAGAGGGTGGCAATTTGTCCTTTGAGTTCGTCTTCTAACACCAAGAAACAGTCTGTTTCTGGCATCTGGAGAGTATAGCCCAAAGCTCCTAAACCCCGAGGGATAATCGAGATCTTGGTTACTTTATTGTTACCAGGCATGAGCGCTCCCACTAGAGCATGCCCTACCTCGTGATAGGCCACTGTTTGGCGTTCTAAATCTGTCAGAATCCGCGATCGCTTTTCTAGTCCAGCAATAATTCTTTCGATTGCTTCACCAAAATCTGCCATTAGCACTGCTTGGCGATTGTTTCTCGCTGCCATTAAAGCAGCTTTATTGACTAAGTTGGCCAGGTCGGCTCCTGCAAAACCAGCAGTGTATCCTGCAATTTTTTCTAGATCGATATCTTCTCCAAGACTGACATTCTGGGCGTGAACTTGGAGAATTGCAGTTCTACCTTTCTTGTCGGGACGATCCACCAAGACTTGGCGATCAAACCGTCCAGGACGGCGTAAAGCTGGATCGAGAATTTCGGGGCGGTTAGTAGCTGCGATAACAATTACTCCTGTATTTTCCGCAAAACCATCCATTTCGGTTAGTAGTTGATTTAGGGTTTGTTCCCGCTCGTCATTCCCCCCTTGAGGATTGCTGCCACGAGACTTGCCGATCGCATCTAATTCATCAATAAACACAATACAAGGAGCCTGGCGTTTAGCTTGGGCAAATAGATCCCGAACTCTAGATGCTCCCACTCCGACATACACTTCCACAAATTCAGAAGCAGACATGCTCAGAAAAGGAACTCCTGCCTCTCCTGCTACTGCCTTGGCTAAGAGAGTTTTGCCCGTCCCAGGTGCACCAACTAGTAAAACCCCTTTGGGCATTTTTGCCCCGATTTGTTGATATTTGGTGCTATTTTGCAGAAAATCTACTACTTCTTGGAGTTCTTGCTTGGCCTCATCTACTCCTGCGACATCCTGAAAAGAAATCCCTGTTTTACCTTGAGCGTAGGCTTTGGCTTTGCTTTTGCCGATACCCATACCCAAACCAGTTCCGCCACCTGCTGCGCTGAGTTTTGCTAACCAGGCAAATGCCCCAACGAGGATCCCTGTGGAAAGTAGCATTGCGATAATGCTTTCTATGTTGTTGACTGTCTTGTCAGAGCTTTGATTTTTCGAACTAGAGTTAGTTTCTACTACTGTGTAGTTAACGTTATGTTGTTCCAGGAATTTGGTCAGTTTTCGAAGGCTTTGATTTGTTGTAGTGAAAAATCGCTCCGAACCAAACTCTTCTTTTAGTCGATAATCAAGACGACTGCCAATGATGTTTACTTGCTCTACCTGCTTAGTTTGAACCTTATCGATAAAAGTACTGTAACTAGACTGAGAAATAGCCCTGTTTTTCATGGTAAAAAAGCTAACAATATTAAGAAGTACTGAGCATTGGTTGTTGCCTTGGTAACTCCCTACTAAATCTATTTTCTAGTTACTTTTTAAAACTGCCAAGGAGCGATTTCAGTACCACTTGAGACGGTATACCGTATTAATTAAAACTCGGATTTGCTATTTGACTGAGTTATTTGGGATTTATTTGATTGCTAAATAGTTCAACTAGTTCTAACAAGAATTGACTCATTTTCTTCTTTGACTTCGAAGTTAGCTAGAGGGGAATTAGCTGGCCCTTTAAGGACCTTACCATCAGTAGCGAATTCTGAGCCATGGCAGTCACAGTAAAGATTATTAGATTTTTGTTGCCAACTTAAAGCGCAGTCTAGATGAGTACAAAGTAAGCTAAGTGCTGATATTTCTCCCACATCATCGCGAACTACAATAACCTTAGACTTTCGATCTACCAGATACCCTTGGCTGGCTAACTCTTGGGTTGTACCAACTGAAATAAAATCAGCTGTGCCATTAGTATCTTGGGTGGTTGGTGTTTGTTTAGGGTCTGCTTCTGATTTGGTAGCTTCGTTACCAGAACAAGCAGCTAAGGCAACAGGAAAAAAGCTAGAGATTAAGCCTACTCCTACCCAATTAATAAATTCTCGTCTTTTCATGCGAAAAACTTCTTAATAAATGCGACTTAAACTACTTATTAGCCTAAAAACTTGATTTTTAATTAGTGATACTTAGAAAAATACATAAAATTTACTAACCAGTTACAAGAATAAAAGTCTTAATTATTTCAAGCTGGTTTGATTTATTGACTCAAAAACTGCTGAACATACTCGACGAGGATTTCCCAAAGTTGTTGGT
>CAZQDI010000257.1:0-2759 GCA_964591785.1 uncultured Roseivirgaceae bacterium | reverse complement strand
TTGATAATCGAAGTAAGTAAGATTTCTGATGAAGCATTTTCCAAAAGCCAGGAGTTAATTCTTAAAGGACCAGGTGTAAAAGGAAGCAATAGCATTCATATTGGGGGTTTGAAAAAGGAAGTACTTCAGGCAATCCAGGAGAAAAACATGGAATATCCACTGGGTGTCGACACCATTCTTACAGATCCTTCCGGAACTCTAGTATGTATACCTCGATCTAATCAATTCACATTTTAAAATCTGAAACTATGGGATATGTAGCAGTAAAAGGCGGTACAGAAGCCATTGCGAATGCAAAAGAACTAGTTGAATTCTACCGACTAAAAGAAAACACCTCACCAATCACTGTGAATCAATTGAAATCTCAGTTTCGATTGGCAATTGATAAAATTATGGGAGAAGGCTCCTTCTATGCTCCTGAATATGGGGCTCTTGCACTAAAACAAGTAGAGGGAGACGTGTTGGAGGCTGCCTTCATCATGAGAGCGTACAGAGCCACTTTATCTAGAAAATATTATTCAGAGGTAATCGATACTGAGGGAATGTTTGTACAAAGGAGAATCTCATCTTCCTTCAGAGATATTCCAGGTGGACAAATACTAGGTCCAACAAGAGATTACACTCAAAGAATGCTGGATACATCATTAGTTGAAGAGGGTGATGAAGATATCAAAGAATTCCTACAGGATTTCCAACAGAATGTAGAAGGTGTTGAATTAAAAGAAATCAAGTCATTTTCCAAAGTAATAGACATCCTTCAGGAGCAGGGATTAATGAGAGGTGTCAATAATGGTGAAGACACTAAATTGGTAGATGTTACCCGAGAGGCTATCAAGTTTCCAGCTCCAAGATCAGCACGGTTGCAAATGCTTGCCAGAGCGGAAACCGGAGGAATTATGGCAATGGGTTACAGCAGCATGAGAGGGCATGGAAGTGTCCACCCTACTGTAGGAGAATTGAGAGTAGGAATGGTTAAAGTGAATGTCAGAGATGCCAATGGTAGAATTAGGTACATCGGAAAAATAAAAGTGACAGAAGCTGAAATGATTTCCAAAACTGGATCAAATCCAAAAGATAAAGCTCCTTACTACTCAATCGGATATGGATTGTGCTTTGGTCAGAATGAAACGAAAGGAATCTGTATGGGGATTTTGGACCGAGCAATGAGAATTCCAGGAAACAATGCTCCATCCAATGACCAGGAGTTTGTCCTTTATCACACTGAGGGAATTGAAGCAATGGGATTCACCAACCACCTTAAGCTCCCTCACTATGTGACTTTCCAATCAGGTCTAAATAACCTGAGAAATGCGATAGACAGAAATGAGAGCAAAAAGGAAGCACCAAAGAAAACATCTGAAAATGTAATTGAGGCCGTAGAGGACCTGTAAATAATAAATCAATGATTGAAGAACAGAAATTTAACAGGCAATACAACTACGCCTTTATAGACGAGAGCACCAAAAAAGAAATTCGTCGGAAATTACTGAAAGCGATTTGTGTACCAGGGTATCAGGTGCCTTATTCTTCTCCAGAAATGCCAATCGCACGTGGTTGGGGTACCGGTGGTCTACACATCACACTTGCTCTTATCGGGAAAAAAGATGTATTCAAAATTATAGATCAGGGTAGTGATGCAAGTGTAAATGCATGTAACCTGCGTGATTTTGTAAAGGAAACTACAGACTGCAACGTAACCTACGAAACAGCTAAAGCATCCATCATCCAAACCAGACACAGAATCACCGAGGAAAAACTTAGAGAAGATCAGATTATGGTCTTCCAGGTTCCTCAGCCAGAGCCACTCCGAGGTGTAGAACGCTATGAATTCAAAACCCGACAAATGCATGCAGAGGCAGATTACGCTAAGATGTGGGTTTCGCTATACGAATCATTTGTTCGATTTGGTGATATCATGAGGGGTGCTGGTTATCCTGTAAAAGTGAATGGCAGATACATCATGTCTCCATCACCAATTCCGCGTTGGGACATTCCTAATCTGAACCAGGCTGATTGTCTTTACTTATTCGGAGCAGGAAGAGAAAAAAGATTATATGCAGTTCCCCCACATACAGATGTTGCGCCATTAGAATTTGAAGATGTGAAATTCAAGATTGAAAGCTTCAAAGAAATGATCTGCAACATGTCTGGTGAAAAACTGGCATTCATGGATGAACTGTACAATGCAGATGGTTCTTCGTCATACGTGGTAAACGATAGCGATTTCCTTGATAAGGTATTAGATAACACCAGACCAGATCAATGGTCAAACAAATACCTCATAGCCAAGCTGGAAGAACTTGAAAAAGAATTTGAAAACCTTAAAAAAGAAAGTAATGGACAACAATAACTGGCTTCTGAAGGTAGAGGGGCTAACCAAAATTTATGGAGAGCCAGATCAGGATTCATTGAATAAAACAGGACCACTTTTCAATTCCAATCAGTGTCCAAATACTGGAGCGATTGTGGCTTGTAACAATATCAATTTCTCACTTTACCCTGGTGAAGTGCTTGGAATAGTAGGAGAAAGTGGATCCGGAAAAAGTACTGTCGTAAAAATGCTCTATTTCGATTTTGAGCCAACTGCAGGAAGCGCTTTCTTAAGTGTTTACAAAGATGGTGAGGCCAATACTTTTCAGGAATCCAATCAAAAAAAGAGATACTTAAGAAATCACAAAATGGGCATGGTTTACCAAAACCCAAGAGACGGACTAAACTTCAAGTTCACCTCTGGTGGTAACATCGCAGAAAAGCTTTTG
>CAZQDI010000256.1:0-2778 GCA_964591785.1 uncultured Roseivirgaceae bacterium | reverse complement strand
CCTCCTATGCGCGTCACTACCGAAGCACTTAAGGCCGAAGCAAACGTTTCTGCTCCAGTCCCATTTACAATGTCATCCACGGTCGGATTAGAGCCGTCTGCGTATACCGCCACGAACAAGAGACCCGCTTCATTGGCATCGCTGTTGATTTGGAAGTCATTGTCGGTGATGTCGTCAATGAATGGAAATCCAGATTGAAAAACAGGAGGAAAGACATCGGCCGACGGGACGGTCGAAACAACATAACTTGCACCACCTTGCAATGTACCGTCACCGGCTATTCCGGTTAAATCTACTAAATCTCCGCTGGTTTGGTCAGCAACATAACTCCCGACAAGATTCGTCACAGAAGAAAGTACTAACTGAGCTTCAGAAATAATCTCCTCCTGAGATCTTGGAATATTCCAAAGCCGAATATTGTCAAATTCAGCATCGGAATAGTAGATCAACTGATCACTTACACCCAGTCTCAGGTTTCTACCTGCCACAACGTTCACATCGCCTACTCCCGAAGTGGATGCCGTAAGCTCACCATTTTGGTAAAAAAGTAGTTCTGTACCTTGTTTCACTGCCGCTAGGTGAGTCCACTCGCCCATTATCAACGGTGCATCCGATCTCGCCTCATGAACCACAGTGCCTGATTCAACAATAAAGCCAGGCTTATCTGTCCCTTCGGCCCATTCTCCAATTCCTAGCAACCATTCGTTCTGACCAGGACTGGATCCAGCAAGCCATTTGGATAGACCAACATTGTTGTCTTGAAGGGTGTTTTCAGTATTCTTCTTCACCCACATTTCAATGGTGAAATCTTCCGAGCCAAAGTCTGTAATTGCCGGTTGCCCAAAATTTACCTGACCATCTACTCCATCCAGAGCAATCGCATTTTCAATCGGTGCCTGGAAGGGATCTGAAAATTCTGAAAACCCAGTGATGGCGTCTTCCAGCAATGCTGTATAAAATTCCCCAGGAGCAAATCCACCCGAAATGATAGCCTGACCTCCTGAAACGACTCCAAAGCCGACTTGCACCAACCCCTGATCGTTGTTACAACCATCAGTGGATAGCCAAACCGAAACCGGACTTCCGTCTGTGGCGCCTGCAGTAGAGACAGTTGCCTCGGTCAATGAGAGATCCTGAATGACGGGAGTGCTGGTCTGAGAAGAGGCCCCATTAAAGCCAATTCCTCCTAAAACATTGCACGCAAAATAGTTAGATCCAATCGTAGTCCCAATGGAGTTGTCATCCACGAAGTTGATACCATACTCTCCATTATTGGAGATGAAGTTTTGAAGATTCGTTCCTATCGCAACCAAGGAAGCGTCAAGGCGTACATTGATCCCGTGCGTTCCATTTCCAAGAGGTGTGGAACCATCCCCCTGTAGTCCAATCAGGTTGCCATCAATGGAAACCCCATCTGCGTCGCCTACCCGAATACCGCTGTTTTCATTCCCTGAAATAATGTTTAGTTCTGCACTTGTGCTACCGCCAATGATTACATTGGTGAGAGCCCCGTCAGAGCCGCCATTTAACCAGATACCCCCTGAATTTGGAATGGCTGTTATTCCATCAGTACCTACTCCAATACTATTTCCTGAAATTCGGTTATTATCTCCTTTAGAAACTGTTAATCCGTAGCTATTGATGCCAGTGTGTCCTACAATTACATTTCCTTCACCAAGTCCAAAATCCCCACCAATTAAGAGGTTATCTACTCTTCCAAAAGTTCCGCCGGCAACAGCACGAATCCCATATTGCCCGTTTGGAGAAGACGTCAACCCATCCAGGGTACCAATCCAATTCCCCTGGATCGTCACCTGATCCGTGTCACTAATGTAAATTCCAACATTACTGGCATTTCCATGGATGATATTTCCCTTAGAGGAGGCTCCGAAGATTGCCCCGTGGGCATTGTTATCCGTTTTGATAGCACCAGTGAAGCTGCCCCCTGTAAAGCCCGTGAGGGTCAACCCGTAGATCTCCGCATTTTGTGCCCCGTCAATGTTGATTCCATTGATGTTCGCACCTGCTAAACTTCCATCCAAAATGACCATTGCAGACGGATCACCAAAAATCCAGCCCGGTTGCGTGCTTCCATCGATGACCACCGTATTTGCCGTGATAGCAGGGAGTTCGGTTGCCAGGCTAATGAGCCAGGGGCCTTCACCTGGAATATTGAAATCAATCTGACCTCCAAAAGATGAGGCGTTGGCATCCAAAATGGCTTGTCGCAGGGAGCCCGCACCCGCGTCATTGGTATTGGTCACACTGATTAATGCCGTCCCGGATAAAGCTCCTGAAGCTACCCAATCCGATGCAGGATCCATATTGGTCAGGACTCCGTCATTATTCGCAAAAACATCTTCCAGCGTGCCGGAACCGGTGCCTTCATCCATTTTGTAGTAGGCCACCAAATTGGCATAACTTGGATGACCAGCAAGGTCGGTTGTATTCGCAAAGCTCTGGATCTCCGTTTCGGTCAACGCGGTATTCCATATTCTAATCTCATCGATCTCATTCGCTCCGAAGTAATTAAAAGTGGGATCTAGTTGGGTCCCGATGTGCAGGTCGCGAGTTGTTTCTTCGTGCAGATCAATAATGTCAACTCCAAACGTCACGCTATTGGTCTGAAGTACCCCATCGATGTATAATTCGGGTTCGCTATTTCCTTCAATCGCCACTGCCGCATAGTGGTGCCATTCGAGATCTGTCACCCCGGGTGTGCCTTTGCCGCCCCCATTCCACGAAAGAGAGTCCACGTTGCTGCTTGCGTTGTTGTTC
>CAZQDI010000255.1:0-2839 GCA_964591785.1 uncultured Roseivirgaceae bacterium | reverse complement strand
AGCCCATGTTAGTAGTAAAACGAGACGGAAGACGAGAATCAGTAAAATTTGATAAAATCACTGCCAGGATTGAAAAGCTGTGCAATGGTTTAAATAAGGATTATGTAAAGCCGGTTGAAATCGCAAAAAAAGTTATTGATGGACTTTATGACGGTGTTTCAACGGTAGAACTGGACAATCTAGCAGCTGAAACCGCTGCTACAATGACCACCAAACATCCCGATTTTGCAAGACTGGCCGCCCGAATTTCTATTTCAAACCTTCACAAGGTAACCGAAACTTCATTCTCTAATACAATGAAGAGAATGTATGAATACATCAATCCCAAGACTGGTGAAAATGCAGCATTGCTTTCAAAGGAATCTTATGGAGTTATACGATCCAACGCCAAGAAATTAGACGATGCAATCGACTATAAAAGAGATTACAATTACGACTACTTTGGATACAAAACCTTAGAAAGGTCTTACCTGATGAAACTCGACGGTAAAATTGTCGAGCGTCCTCAGCACATGCTCATGCGAGTATCGATTGGTATCCATGGAGAAGATATTGACTCAGCAATTAAGACCTATGACTTAATGTCTGAAAAGTGGTTTACTCATGCTACTCCCACCCTATTCAACGCGGGAACACCAAAACCGCAATTATCATCCTGCTTTCTTCTTTCTATGCAAGATGACAGTATTGACGGGATCTACGATACATTGAAACAGTGTGCTAAAATATCACAGTCAGCAGGAGGTATCGGGCTAAGCATCCATAATGTAAGAGCTACCGGAGCGTATATCAAAGGAACGAATGGTACCTCAAATGGAATCGTTCCCATGCTTCGAAACTATGATATGACCGCAAGATATGTAGACCAGGGTGGAGGTAAGAGAAAAGGAAGTTTCGCTATTTACCTTGAACCATGGCATGCAGATGTTTTCGAATTCCTTGATCTAAGAAAAAATCATGGCAAAGAAGAATTAAGAGCGCGTGATCTATTTTATGCTTTGTGGATTCCAGACCTTTTTATGGAGCGTGTAGAATCCAATGGAGATTGGACCCTCATGTCTCCAGATGAATGTCCCGGACTATTCGAAGCATATGGCGATGAGTTTAAAGTTCTCTACGAAAAATACGAGCGAGAAGGTAGGGGAAGAAAAACAGTGAAAGCTCAGGACCTTTGGTTTGAAATTCTTGAAGCACAAATCGAAACGGGAACTCCTTATATGCTTTATAAGGATGCAGCCAATAAAAAATCCAATCAGAAGAACCTTGGAACCATCCGATCTAGTAACCTATGTACTGAGATCATGGAATATACCTCAAAAGATGAAGTTGCCGTTTGCAACCTTGCCTCCATCGCACTTTCAAAATTTGTGATCGATGGAAAATTTGATCATCAAAAGCTTTACGAAATCACTAAGGTGGTAACCCGAAACCTGAACAAGGTCATCGATGTGAACTACTACCCGGTTCCAGAAGCAAAAAAATCTAATATGAGACACCGGCCTATCGGCATCGGTGTGCAAGGTCTTGCAGATGCATTTTTACTTTTGAAACTGCCATTTGAATCTGATGAAGCCAGGAAACTGAATAAAGAAATCTTTGAAACCATCTATTTTGCTGCAATGGAAACCTCTATGGAAATTGCGCAGCATGAGGGTGCGTATGAAACCTTCAAAGGATCACCGGTTTCCAAAGGAATTTTTCAATTCGATATGTGGGGCGTCACACCAGATTCAGGAAGATGGGATTGGCTGGACCTGAAACAAAAGGTAAGAAAACATGGAGTGAGAAATTCACTATTACTTGCTCCTATGCCAACAGCCTCTACTTCCCAAATTCTTGGAAACAATGAGTGTTTTGAACCCTATACATCCAACTTGTATGTCAGACGAGTCCTCTCTGGTGAATTCATTGTCGCCAATAAATACCTGATGAATGAATTGATCTCGCTGGGACTATGGGACGATCGTATGATGAATCGGATTAAAGCAGAAAATGGATCCATTCAAAATATTCCTGAAATACCAGTAGATATTAAGGAACGCTACAAGACTGTTTGGGAAATCTCTCAAAAGACGATCATTGACATGTCTGCTGAGCGCGGAGCATTCATCTGTCAAAGTCAGAGCTTAAACATCCATCTACAGGATGCAAATTTCGGCAAGATGACCTCCATGCATTTCTACGCCTGGAAAAAAGGCTTAAAAACTGGAATGTACTATCTGAGAACTAAAGCAGCTACAGATGCAATCAAGTTCACTGTAGAAAAAGAAAAAAAGGAGCAACCACAGGAAGCAGTTGCTCAGGTTCAGCAAGGTCAATTGACACAAGCTCAACTTGATCAGCAAGCAGCCGTGCAGTGTTCTTTGGACGATCCGGATGGATGTGAAATGTGTGGATCATAAGAATTGAGTGAACTATTCATAAAAGCTCCGATTATTTAATGATTGGAGCTTTTTCATTTTAATATTAATTATTACTTTTGCCGTCCTTTTAAAAGCAGGAATAAAGAAGCATTATGGCGAACCATAAATCAGCGTTAAAAAGAATAAGAAGTAGCGAGGCAAAAAAGCTGAGAAATAAATATCAGCACAAGACGGCCAGGACCTTCATCAAAAGACTAAGAAATACTAGTGACAAGAAGCAAGGTGAAGAGCTATTAGTACAAGTCACTTCAATGATCGACAAACTTGCAAAAAGAAATATCATTCATAAAAATAAAGCTGGTAATCTTAAATCCAGTCTTACCAAGCATGTAGCAAGTCTTTAAGCAAGACGCAAAAGATATGATGAACCCTGAACAGTAATTGTTCAGGGTTTTTTATTTTCGGCTCATGATAGA
>CAZQDI010000254.1:0-2906 GCA_964591785.1 uncultured Roseivirgaceae bacterium | reverse complement strand
ATATTATCATTAATGCATTACACCTTACATCAACTAAGAATATTTCTAAAAGTATCTGATAATCAAAGTATTACAAAAGCCGCAGAAGATCTTCATTTAACTCAGCCAGCTGTATCAATTCAATTAAAAAAATTGCAAGATCAGTTTGAGCTGCCACTTACCGAAGTTGTTGGAAGGCAACTTTATGTCACCGATTTTGGTCGGGAAATAGCTAGAAGAAGCAGGAGAATTTTAGAAGAAGCCGATGGAATTAGGTACACCATAGATCAACATAAGGGTCTACTTACAGGCTCAATCAAGATATCTGTTGTTTCAACCGGAAAGTACGTGATCCCCTACTTCCTTAAAGACTTTATGGACAGATATCCGGGTGTTAATATTTCGATTGATGTCTCAAACAAGAACAAAGTGATCGAAGGGATGAATAAGAATGAAAGTGACTTTTCACTCGTTTCTGTTTTGCCAGAGGACATAAAACTCAAAAAAGTTGAGTTGATGGAAAATCGGTTATTCCTGATTGGTAGCATGGAATATGAAAAGATCTTAAAGCAGCCAAAAGATCTAGAAAAGGTCACGTTACTATTTAGAGAGGATGGATCAGCAACACGAAAAGCAATGGAGACCTACCTCCAAGAAAAGGATATCAAAGTAAAAAATTCGATGTTACTGGTCTCAAACGAAGCTGTAAAGCAGGCGATCTATGCTGGAATTGGGGTCTCAATAGTTCCGTTGATTGGGTTACGGAATGCCTTGGATAATGAGCAATTCAAAATCTTCAATTTCGAGGGCCTTCCTGTGGAGACTCAATGGAATCTTGTTTACCTTGAAGGCAAGAACCTAACTCCAGCACAGGCTGCGCTGGTTCAATACATGGAAGAGAATAAGCAGGCCATTGCCAGTAAGCATTTTAGCTGGGCAATGAAATAATTCCATTTATTCAACCATTTGTATTTTCATCATGTTAGTATGGCCCTCCCAATGAGCTGGCATAGATGCAGTGTTGATGAAAATATCCCCTGGTTTCAAATTGCCACTCTCCACCAACTTATGCTCGATTTCTGTGAGGGTATCATCGATATTCTCCTTGGAGTCGTAAATGAAGGTTTTTACTCCCCAAACCAGACACATTTGCTTGAGCAACTTTTCATTATTGGTAAAGAGATAGATTTCCGATCTAGATCGATGCATAGCTGTTCGATATCCTGTGTAACCCGACTTGGTCATGCAAACCAAGGCTCTTGCGGAAGTATTTTCAGCCAAGCGACATGCACCACGAATTAGTAAGTCATTTGCACGTGTACTTGATTCGAACTCTCTGTCATAATATTTATTGTAGATTGAATCTGCGGTTGTCTCAACCGCTTTGATTGTCTCTGACATCTTATTTACTGCCTCCACGGGAAATTTGCCAGCTGCAGATTCTGCTGAAAGCATCAGCGCGTCAGCACCGTCAAGAACAGCATTCGCCACATCATTGGTTTCAGCTCGGGTGGGCCTGGGATTCTCAATCATACTTTCCATCATTTGAGTAGCAATTATGACCGGTTTTGCAGCCTGATTACACCTCTTAACCATGATCTTCTGCCACAGCGGGACTTCATGCATCGGAATCTCGACTCCAAGATCACCTCTTGCCACCATCAAGGCATCTGTGACTTCAATAATTTCATCAATGTTCTTTAAAGCTTCTGGTTTCTCAATCTTCGCAACCACTTTAGCTTTACTGCCTGCATCTGATATGATTTTCTTGATTTCTCTTATGTCATCTGCTCTCCTGACAAAAGACAAGGCGATCCAATCAATATCCTGTGCTAGTCCAAACTCAAGATCTCGACGGTCTTTTTCTGTTAATGAGGGTGCCGATACATTAGTATCGGGCAGATTGATTCCTTTTCTTGATTTAAGTATGCCTCCATGCTTTACCTTGGTTACTACTTCGCTTCCGCTTGCAGAAATCGTCTCCAACTCAATATTTCCATCATCAATCAAGATGCTATCGCCTGGGCCCACATCATTCACAATTTCCTTATATACTGTACTTACTTTTTTGTTGTCACCTTCAATTTCGTCGGTGGTGATAATTAATTCCTGGCCAGGAACAATTTCAACACCACCGTCTTTCATCAACCCAATACGAATTTTGGGTCCTTGTAGATCCTGAAGTAAGGCTACATGATAATCTTTCTCTACTGAGATTTGCCTGATCGTCTGAATTCTCTCCAAATGATCATCATGTGTTCCATGAGAAAAATTCAATCTAAGGACATTTGCACCAGCCTCGATGAGGTTTGTAATGACTTCCTTGTCACTACTTGCAGGTCCAAGGGTGGCTACAATTTTAGTTCTTTTGGTAGATGCGCTCATTTTTGTAAGTGGGTCAATTAGTATAGGAGGTTTTCTTTTGACTTAAGATCATCAAAGTTAAGCTTCACAACGTACTCAACAAGAGATAGCGCTTTTATAAGTCCGACAACGTTTTCGGAATGAACTTCTCCGGTCTGATCTTTAAGTTTTAGCAAGTAATCAAACTGGCTTAACTCGGGGATCAGGTAATTGTTTTTAATGGTACCATTGGCAACCAGTTTGTTTTGCAGCATCTCTACTCTAAGATGTTCCGTCTCGTGTAGGTAGGAAGAAATAAGAATTGATGTATGGTTCGAAAACTCAATTTTGATGTCTTCCTGCTTTGAAAGTGATACATCAAGCACTTGATTCAAGTGCCAGGCTAGTTTATATTCCTTGATATTGCAAACAAGTCCAATTAGATCAAAATCTACTTCAAATGAACCGCTCAGCTTATTTTTCTTCATAGAAACAAGAATCCCTCTAAATTTGCAAGATAAAAGAGGCTAGGATGGTAAGTTTGATTTTAGTCGCTTTATATATTTCTTTGCATCTCATTTTAA
>CAZQDI010000253.1:0-2908 GCA_964591785.1 uncultured Roseivirgaceae bacterium | reverse complement strand
ATTCATCACCACGTGGAAGACGGATAATCCAGGAACGTCCTCCAACACCCAAATTACCATCCCGACGGATACCTGGAATAACTACAACTACACGGTGGCGTGGGAGGAGGTAGGAAATACAGCGAATGCAGGGACGTCAGGTCCTTTCACAGGAAGTACAACATTGGATTTCCCTACTGCAGGCACCTATGAAGTGACGATCGAAGGAGATTTCCCAAGAATTTGGTTTAATAATGGTGGAGATCGGGAGAAGATCTTAAGCATAAAGCAGTGGGGAACTGAACAATGGGCGACCATGAAGGGTGCCTTCAATGGTTGCACAAACCTAACCATTGAAGCAACCGATGCTCCGGATCTAAGCAACGTCACCAATATGGAATATGCATTTGCAAATACTTCCACTTTCAATCAGAGCATTAACCATTGGGATGTAAGTCAGGTGACCAATTTTGTTGGAACGTTTCAAAATGCGACTGCATTTAATCAACCACTTGGGTCCTGGAATGTAAGCAGTGCGACCAGTATGCGGGTGATGTTTTTTGGTGCTACGGTTTTCAATCAGGACATTAGTTCCTGGAACGTGGGTGCGGTAACCAATTTCAAACAGATTTTTCGGGAGGCAGACGCTTTCGATCAGCCGATTGGCAGCTGGGACGTCAGTAACGCAACAGACATGTATGGCATGTTTCGAAACAATGAAGTTTTTGACCAGCCATTGAATAACTGGGATGTAGGAAATGTAACAGACATGCGGTATTTGTTTATGGGGGCAAGCTCTTTTGATCAGGATTTGAGTAGTTGGGATGTCAGCAGTGTCACCAACATGCATTCTATGTTTCGCAATACTTCCTTCAATCAGCCCATTGGAAGTTGGAATGTAGGCAGTGTGACCAACATGCAGAATATGTTTTTTGGTAATGCACTTTTCAATCAGGACCTCTCCAATTGGAATGTGAGTAACGTGACCAATTTTAAGCAGATGTTTCGGGGAAATGCGGCACTTAATCAGGATTTAGGCAATTGGAATGTCAGTAACGCAACCGATCTATCCGGGCTCTTCAGAGATGCGGCCTCGTTTGACCAGGATTTGAGTGGTTGGGATATAGGCAATGCAACAAATGTTGAGCGTTTTTTCTACTTCTCCGGAATGTCTCCAATCAATTATTCAAATACACTGGATGGCTGGGCCTCTCTGCCATCGGTGACTGCCGGACTCACTTTTCACGCAAATGGACTGGAATACTGCTCCACGACTGGAAGGGATGCTTTAATAAATACTTATGCATGGACATTCCTGGGAGATAATCCGGCAACCGGGGGATGTACCGCCCCACCCACTGCCCCAAGTGGTCTCGCGCTAGCGGAGTCTAATCAGAATGTAACCTTATCATGGGTGGATAATTCATCAACTGAGACGGGATTCGAAGTGGAACGATCCTCTGATGCCGGGGGTAGTTATGCCTTGGTGGCTACTGTAGAGTCGAATACCTCTCAATACATCGATACTGGCTTAGCAGAGGGTACGTACCTCTATCGGGTTCGGGCGGTAGACTCGACCAATGCGATTAACTCACCTTACAGCCAGGCCAGCTCTATTCTCATCGAGACCCAATCGGGTGGAGGCTCAGGGGCTTCTGATTCTGTTTTGGTCGCCAGAATAAATTTCGGTGGAAATGGCGCAGTTCCCAGTATTTCTGGGTGGAGTAGCTTAAACCCATGGCAGAATTTTGTAACGGGTGGTAAATACAATGACGTAGACTACACGCTGGTCAATAACGACAGTGTGAGCATTGAGATGTACAACGATACAAATGATCACTGGGGCTTTCAAAGCAGTAGTAATGCACATTCAGGAGATGCCGGCCATATGGCTGGAGGTAATTCGGGAGTTGTTCCGGACCTGGTACTGGATCATTATTGGTTTGTCGAAAATGACAATGCAAGTCTTGCCCTGAAAGGAACTGCAATTGATGATTCAAAAACCTACTCATTGAACATGGGTGGATCCAGGGCTGGTTCGGGGTCTCGCATAACCAACTATCAAGTCGATGGAATCATCAAAGGGTCTGAAGCCATTGGAAATACTAGTGCGAAGGTCACCTTTTCCGGAATCGTCCCGCAAGGGGGGAAGATTACCGTCTCAGTCGCCAATAGCAATTACCAGTTTGGTTACCTCAATTGGATTGAGCTATGGGAGCTGGATCCAACTGCACAACCAAACTCGCCCTCTTCGCCAAGTGCGTTGGCGCTGACGGAATCTGGTGAGCATGTCACTGTAAGCTGGACAGATAACTCATTGTCAGAGACTGGGTTTGAAATCGCCCGTTCCGACGATGGTGGAAACACCTTTGCTCTCATTAGTACGGTTGCCTTCAATAGCACCCAATACGTCGATTCTAGCTTGGTTGACGGTACTTACTACTACAGGATTAGAGCGGTCGATTCTGTGAATGCACTATATTCTGCTTACACCGCTATTGATTCGATTGTAGTTTCATCAATTCCTGACTTGACGGAAAGTGTTTACATCAACTTTGGTCAAACGAATCAAGCACCTGCTCCCTGGAACAACAGCTTGAGTATACCAAACAACCTGAACATGACTAACCTGTTAGATGCCAATGGAACCAATACAGGAATAGATCTGGTCAATACCTCAGCATGGGTTGGAAACTATGATCCGGTTTTTGCTGGAGGCAGCACCACCGGAGATAACTCGGGAGTCTTTCCTGATCTGGTCATGGAAGAATACTATTACTTCGGCTACTTCAATGTGCCTGCTGTGATTACCATGGAGCTTAGGAATCTGAATCCCTCACAAACCTATCAGCTGACCTTTTTCGCAAGTAGCAGTTGGGGAGGTACGCCGGACAATGGAACTACGGTTTACGAAGTCAATGGTCAAACT
>CAZQDI010000252.1:0-2909 GCA_964591785.1 uncultured Roseivirgaceae bacterium | reverse complement strand
CTACTTGGTAGATCAAAAAACCATGAGGCCCATAGAAAGTCATATGTTTCATCCAGGCTTCACTGATTACCGCATGGAATTCCGGGAAGAAGCAGCAGAGGTTACGATCAAGAATCCCTCGGACTCGCTGCAATACTCGATCCCAACCAAAGGTTACCTAGCTCCGGAAGGTCCCGGCAATGACCTCTTCATCGCTTCGTTGCCACTGACTCCTGGCTATCACATTACGTATCAAGAGGTGAATCGGTGGAGTGGCCCCCAACCGCACACAGCAAAACTTGAAAAGAATGAGCTCAAAGTAGTAGGGACCGAGCAGCTTGCTATTGCAGAAAAAACTTACAATACCTACAAATTACTTGTGACTACTGCCTCGGGTAGGTATACGGAGTTTTGGGTCTTGAAGGATGGTCCCCACTACATTGTCAAGTCCAAGCATAAACTTGCAGAAGATCGCTACATGCAGGCCAGGGCAGTCAGATTGATCATCTTCGACAGCTAATATCGAATCAACGGGCATTTAAGGAATTCCTCGTGATCAGTTGAATTCATGGACATTCCTGCACAGATTGCCATTACCTTTAAGAATCACATGAAAAACTGGAAACAATACCTCTCTGAGCTGATCATGCTTTTTGCAGCCGTGTCAGCTGGCTTCTGGGTCGACAATTACCGCGATGAGCAAAGTGAACGTGAAGTGCTGAAAAGAAAACTAGAAGCGTTTGTCTACGAGTATGAGGTCGTCACGAAGATGCTTGACAGCATCGACTTTCATTCAGACTACCTGCTACCCACTGAATTTGCAGCATACGAACTGTTGCTAAAAGGAAATGGAAGTCGGGAGGAAATGATAAGAGCGCTGATTGAAGCATATAATATCGTCATCCTGCCTTCTGACGGACTTGACGACCTCATTAAATTTTCTTCGATCATGGGTCGTGATGAAGCCCGCTTCCTTACCAACGAAACGGTGATCAACGGATTGCTACGGTTAAATGATGGACTGAATAGTCTAAGAAATGCAGAACAGAGAAAGACGGATATAGACACCCGAATTATCCAGCTTTTTGCCAAACATCGGATGGTAACAGACATGAATCACTATAACGAAATCTATCCGTCTTTCTTCAGTGATCTGATGCCATCACGTGACACCAGCAACTACCAACCAAAAATGATCTACGGCTTCGGGCTTAAAACCAAAGACTACGAGCCATTTGGCGACCTGGAGGCGTTGCTTGCCGATGAACAACTGAAAGTGATCATTCAGGAAAAATATGTTCTCTACACCGATGATCAAACTGAAAGGGATCGTATCATACAAACTTTGCATTCAATCGTCCCGTCCATCAGGGAAGAGATTGCAAGATTGTAGAGGTTCGATTTGTAAGACGTGAACCTAAAAGTCTGAACTTGTTCGTTCTCATCGTTGAGCAGGTGATTCGCAAGTCTGGTTGCTTACATTGGATGGTCCGTTGTATCCACCTTGCTAGCCAGCATCTGTCGGTTCCTGTTCGAACTTCAAGTATTGGGTGAGATCCAACCTGAACAGTTGCCGAAAAATGAGTTACTCATTTTTTTCCGTTACGTCATTAGCTGTATGTCCATCTCCGGATTGGCATTGGTGTTCGCATTGATCGGAGAATGGAAAAGACAGGAAAAGGAGCTTTACGAGTGGAAAGCATTGAAGACCGAAACCGACCTAAGGTTCCTAAAAAATCAATTGCGTCCGCACTTTTTGTTTAATTCCATCAATAACATTTATTCCATCGCAGTAGAACATGAAGATAAGTCAGCTCCCCTGCTACTTGAAATTTCACAGATGCTGCGCTACCTCATTTATAAGACAGATCAGGAGCAGATCCCACTACCGGATGAGGTTCATTTTCTCAATTCGCTGATCAAGCTGTACTCACTACGCCTTGAGTTCTCGCCATTCGATCAGATTTCGCGCAACAGTAATATCGAAGGGTATGAAATTCCACCGTTGATCCTCCTCCCCTTTATTGAAAACATATTCAAGCATGGCGATTTTGAACAAACAGACAAAACGTGGCTTTTACGATTATCGGTCTCCAACGGGGTCCTGCGCTTTGAAACACAGAACCCGATGCTTAGGGACCTAAATAAAGAATCCATGTCGGGCATTGGGTTGTCTAACTTAAGAAGCCGTCTAGACCTGCTATTTCCGAACAGCTATAAGCTAATTGCAGAAGAAATGAACGATAGCTATCGGGTATCCTTAGAATTAGTGCTCCATGGAAAGTAACTACACCTGCATCATTGTAGACGACGAGCGACTCGCTCGACAACTACTGACCAATTACATCGAGAAGACCTCCGAATTAAAACTGGCCGGTACCTTTAAATCCGCACAGGAAGTGCTTGACTTTCTTCAATCCAATTCCGTGGACCTGCTCTTTTCCGACATTCAAATGCCCCACCTCTCCGGAATCAGCCTAGTGGAAAATAATGCAAAACTTCCGGCAGTGATCTTCACCACGGCCTACGAGGAGTACGCAGTCAAGGCCTTCGAACTGGAAGTCATCGACTACCTGGTCAAACCCTTTTCTAATGAACGATTTCAGCAAGCGGTGCAAAAATTCCTCAGTTATCGCATGCTTAGGGATGACATCCGGAACAGCACATACCTCATGGTGAAGTCTAGTAATGAATACATACGAATCGCACACGATAATCTTCTTTACATCGAGGCTAATGGCGAGTACATGAAACTGGTGGTAGCTGATGGCTTACCTGAATTGATCTACATGCGCATGAAAGAACTGGAGGTTCGGTTAGGGCCCGGATTCATACGGGTCCATAAGTCCTTCCTGGTGAATAGAGAAAAGATTACCAAAATGTCAGGAAGCTCCATTTGGATCGGTGACAAAAAGCTTACGGTGAGCCGG
>CAZQDI010000251.1:0-2917 GCA_964591785.1 uncultured Roseivirgaceae bacterium | reverse complement strand
ACTCTCTTCATGATTTGACTTTTCTTCGAATATGCCAATGCAATCACAAGAAAATACCATGCTTTTGACCAGTCAATACTTTGGATTCACGAAAAGGATGGATGACTTGACGAGCTTATCGCTGAATTTTTTCCAGAATGAGCTTCAACAAGTCGGGAGCAATAGAGATGGGGAGCTTCTCGCCATTCTTCATTTTCAATTCACCTTTCGACCGCTCGATTTTGCTAATGTTGTAGATATTGACCAGATATGATCGATGTACTCGAATCAATCCATGATCAGTCAGTAAATTCTCATAGGTCTTCAGGTGTTTTGAGACGGTAATTTTCTCACCCTCCTGCATTACAAACTCAGTGTAACTACCTTCTGCATGGCACCAAAGAATTTCAGGAATATCAATAATGTGTAATCCTTCCATGTCAGACAGTACAATTTTCTTCTTTTGGGATCCTGGGATCAGGTTGTGGTCTAAGGTGGTCAGCTGATGATGCAGTAAGTCCTTTTCAATTTCTGAGGCAGCCCTTCGAACTGCTTCTTCAAGTTCCTCTGCGTCGACAGGTTTTAGCAGATAATCCACAGCGCTCAGCTTAAAGGCATCTACGGCATGTTCATTATGCGCGGTCACGAAAATCACCCTGCTTTCGCCTTTCAATTCACGCATTAAATCCAACCCGGACACCTCATCCAGGTCGATGTCCATGAAAATCAGTTGTGGGTTCAAATTCCGGATCATCTTCCTGGCTTCTTGCGACCCCGATGCGGTACCAACCACCCGTACCTCCGGACAACTCAATTCAAGCAACCCTTTCAGGTCCTGAATTACAAATTCTTCATCATCGACAATTACTGCACTTAACATCTTAAATTTTTACTAGGGGTAACTCATAGGTGACCAATGTTCCATTTTCCTTTCCGTCATGAGCCAGGTCTGCAATATTGAAGTTGAAAGTACCACGCATGTAACTATTCAAGATGCTCAATCGCTCCTTGAATATCTTAATGGCTCTTGATTGGTGGTTACCGTGTGGAATTACGTGATCAATCCCAATTCCATTATCCTTGATCTCAAAAACAAGTTTACTGTTTTTGTTCGCACACGTTATTTCAATGATTCCTCCCTGATTGATTCCTTTGAGACCATGCTCAATGGCATTCTCTACAAACGGCTGTGCTGTCAACGGCGGTACCTTCATTTCGTCCGGATTTACTCCTTCACCCAATGTGATGTTAAAATCGAAGGAATTTTTAAACCGAATTTTTTGAATCTCCAGATAGATCTCCAGGGCTTTCAGTTCATCCCCGAGTGAGACCCATTCTTTCGAGCTTAAGTCCAGTACCATTCGCATCAGCTTTGCAAATTTTCCTAGATAGTGAATGGCAGGCTTTACATCTCCTCCGCTAAACAAAAAGCCTCGAATGGAAGAGAGGGAATTAAAAATAAAATGTGGATTCAATTGAGAACGTAGGAGTTGCTGCCTATGAATTGCCGTTTGCTCCTTTTGCTTTGCAAGCCGTTTTTGATAGTAGAACATCACCAGCACAACAATAAGCGACGCCCCAAGCAATAGCATCACCAGTAAAAAGCTCTTCCTTTCGTTCTCTAGTGATTTGATTGCATTCTCCTGCGTCAGTGAAGCTATTTTTTGCTCACTTCGCTCGACTGCATACTTTGTCTCCAGCTCTGTCAGGTATTCTTCCTTTTCCTGCTCTAAGAAATTCTCATATTGGTCATGGAACTTCTGATGGTAGCGCAGGGCATTCTCGTAGTCTCCCAAAGATTCATAAATCTCATGAAGCAGCGAGTAAATGTGCTCCAGATCGGGTTCAACTTCCCTGCTCATTTTACCTTCCAATTCAAGTGCTATTTTCAGTGCTTCCTCCGGATTTCCTGATTTGAACAGGCCCAGCGCCTCGTAGCGTCGCATTCCAAATTTTAGCTGTTCAATACCCAATTCTTCAAAAATCACCTGCCCCTCCTTTGCTTTAGCGATCCCAAGTTCATACTGCTCCTTTTTGAGGTGCGCCTGAGCAATGATGCTCACCGACTTTCCCATACCAAATAATAGACCGTCTGCCTTCGACAATTCGTAGCACTCTCCTGCATATGCAATAGCAGAATCGTATTGTTCCTTATTCAAAAAGAGTGTGGAAATATTTACCAATGTGGGAAGTAAGCTTCCCTTTAAGTCGATTGATCTTGCGATTGCAATCGACCTTCGGTAATAATAGAAAGCCTTTTCGTCGAGGTTTGTCACATTCATGATCAGTCCGATGTTGCCGTAGGCCGCGGACAATCTGTCTGGCCTATTGAGCTCTTCGAAAATCTTGGTGGCATTAATGAAATGTTCCAGGGCAATATCAAATTCCTGAAGCCCATAGGCCAACCCACCCAGCCCCATCTGAATGTTAGCTACGAGCTCTGGTTCTTCCGAAAGTGAATCAGCCAGCAGAAAAAACATCTTTGCAGAATCGTAATTCTTCATGATTCTTTGGCTGCATCCCAGCAACCAAATGGATTTGGCCGTGAGGTTATCGTCCCCGATATTGATTGCTTCGTCGTAGGCCAACAGGGCGTACTTGTCAACTGAATCCGGACTATTGGTTAAATGATAGTGGCTGATGTCAAGTAGGATCTCAATGTGCTCTTTTCCTTCAGCATTGACAAGTTTGCTAGTTAATGCATCCAAATCCTGGGCAAAGAGGAAGGCAGGAAACATGGCAATGAATAACAGGAAATTGAATCTCATTGGATCAGTACTAAGGCATATTTGGTGAAATAAATTTAACCCGATTATCCATGTCTCCCCACTTTGACAAAGCGGGCTTTTCGATTCACGAGCAGCTGCTTTCAATTAACGAACAAAAAAAAGCGGCTCCCTTTGGAGCCGCCCATTGCAAAACCACCTACAGTTCTGCC
>CAZQDI010000250.1:0-3088 GCA_964591785.1 uncultured Roseivirgaceae bacterium | reverse complement strand
CAGAGCCATGCAAGCTGCATGGTCCACACTCCTGCCAGAAACTCCTTTCAATGGCGGGTTCCAGGAAGATTCCTGGCCTGGTTTTTATGAAGATCTAAATACACAAATCAGGTTTACGAGAGCGATTGCCATCATTTTCATCTTACTTGCCAGCTTGGGTTTATACGGCCTGATCCAGCTCAATATCAAGGGAAGGGTTCGAGAATTCAGCATTCGTAAAACACTTGGAGCCACTGCAAAAAACCTGACCGGGAACATTGCCAGTCAGTATCTTCTCATCTTTGGAATTGCACTGACGTTAGGGATTCCGGCTGCACATGTATTGAATCGTGCCATGCTACTAATGATGTTTGAAGACCCGTTGCCATACGGTTTTATAGGTGCCATCGGTTCTGCAATGCTGCTGGTGATCGTACTCGTTATCGTGATTGCCACGCAGGTCCGAAATGTAACGCGAAGCAATCCGGTAGAGGGGTTAAAAACTGAATAAACAAACGTCCAATGTTCAATCTTGAAAATTCTATTCAGCATTGGCTGCGGGCTTTTAGAAAGTACAAGGCCTACGATGAGGCAACTTTTTACGAAATGGAGTTGCATCTGAGAGATCACATCGATGACCTTCTAAGTAAAGGTCAAACGGAGGAAGAGGCATTTAATGGTGCAGTCAGAGCATTTGGAGACGTACCTGATGTAGCGAAGGAAGAGTATTGGACGCAGCAGCGAAAAAGAACCCTGCGAACCCTCATCTACTCTACCTTATTCAAGAACTACTATAAGACCTCTCTTCGTAGTATGATGCGAAATCCTCTAAGTTCGCTGATCAATCTCGTCGGGTTGTCAGCGGCCATTGGAGTGTGCATTTTTACTTACTCCTTTGCTCAGTGGACTTATCGCACGGATCAATTTCATGACCAAAAGCATAAGGTATTTCTGGCTACTTTTTTCGCTGATCGTGATGGCAAACTGCAGCAAAATGGAAGATCGCCCAGACCATTGGCAGAAGCATTAGAGCAAGAGTTTCCACAAATAGATGCAGTTTGCAAGGTTCAAAATAGCCATGGGGTGGTCAAGAGCGGTGACGATGTATTCCACGAGCGAATTACCTTCGCAGATCCCACTTACCTTTCCATGTTCACTTTTCCCTTAAAGGATGGAACCGTAGATGTGTTGGAGGATATCAATAGCATTGTCATAAGTGAAGCGAAGGCCATCAAATACTTTGGCGATCAAAACCCGATTGGTCAAACACTTTTGGTGAAATTCAATAAGGATCAGAAGAAGACTTTTACGGTTCGGGGTGTTGCCAAAAAATTCCCGCCTTCCTTATCATTTAACTTTCATTTTCTTGTTCCCTATGAGAATGTCAAAGTTGCAGATCCAACCTATGACAAAAATGAATGGGGTTCATTTGTGCAGGCTACGTTTGTCCAAATGAAAGATACGACTGGGGTAGATAAACTGGCCCAGCAACTAGCCAGATACAGAGCTTATCAAAACGAGGCAAAAAAGGACTGGCAGGCGGTCTCCTTTGCCTTTGAGCCACTAGCTACTTTACATAAGGAGTCGGCACACATTAGAGATTCCATCTCACAAAGCACAGAAGAGGGATACACCTCCATCATATTTTTAAGTTTTGTCGGAGTTTTCATGTTGGCCCTGGCATGTTTTAACTACATCAACATTGCCATCGTATCTGCTTCAAAACGTCTAAAGGAAATCGGCATTCGAAAAACGATCGGAGCCAACCGATGGATTGTCATCGTACAATTTTTAGCAGAAAATGTATTGGCAACTTCCATCGCCTTGGCTTTTGGGGCACTTTTGGGCGCTTTTCTATTTGTCCCATGGTTTGAGTCGTTGTTTCACTTTGATATGGGCTATAGATGGGACGATGCAACCTTATGGCTCTATCTTGCCATCATCTTGCTGGTTACCGCACTCGCTTCCGGATTATATCCGGCCATCTACATCTCTAAGTTTCCGGTGACCGGAATTCTCAAAGGAGGAATCAAGTTTGGGGCTAAAAGCCGATTAACAAAGGTCATCCTAGGATTTCAATTGGTGCTGGCGTGTATGTTCATTACCTGCGCCATTATGTTCACTCAAAACACCAGTTACCTTGCCAACAGGAGTTGGGGTTACAATGAAAATCAGGCTTTGTACACCGAGGTTCCCGATGCTTCCTCTTTCCGATTGTTGGAAACAAAACTGGCGCAGACCAGTGGAGTCCTTTCCATTGCAGGCTCAGCTGATCACTTAGGAAAAAGTGACCAGTCAACCGTCATAGAGCTTCCCGAACAGGAGTACGAAGTGGTAGCGATGGATGTGGATGCCAATTACTTTGAAACCTTGGGCATTGAGTTGATTCTGGGACGAGGGTTTATTCAGGATGCTTCCTCGGACAAAAGCTCCATTGTGATCAATGAGGAATTTGCCGGAGAGCTATTGGGACAAGATCCGATCGGGCGCACAATAAAAATTGATGGGAGAAAGTTGACGGTAGTCGGGGTGGTCAAGGATTTTCACGCCTATAGCTTCGATGAAAAAGTACCTCCAACCTTCTTTCGCCTTGCCGACCCAAGTCAATACCGTTTCTTGGTTTTGAAGGTCGCTGATGAGAAGCAACAAGAGGTCTATCAGGTGCTTCAGCAGTCATGGGTTGAACTTTTCCCGGAGATACCATTTCAGGGTGGCTTTCAGGAAGATATTTGGGGCATGTACTTTGTGGAAATTGGAATTCACGGGAAAGTCTGGAGAGGCATCGCAGCCATTGCCATCATTTTGGCAGGGTTGGGGTTATACGGATTGGTCACATTGAATATTTCAGGCCGGGTGAGGGAATTAAGTATCCGGAAAGTGCTGGGTGCCCGTCTTGGCAACATCACCAAGACCATCACCAAGCAGTATCTTATGCTGTTTTTTGTAGCATTATTAATCGGTGCGCCTGCGAGTTACTTCCTGGTTTCATTGGTATTGGAAATGGCATATGTCTATCATAAACCGCCCACGATCGATGGAACTCTCCTTGCCATACTTATCCTGATCGGGATTTTAGCGCTCGTCATTGCTACCCAATTGTCGCGAATTG
>CAZQDI010000249.1:0-3133 GCA_964591785.1 uncultured Roseivirgaceae bacterium | reverse complement strand
TACTTCATATTAAAAACCATGCGCTGTTTGTCAGGCAAAGTCAGTAACGCCTTTTAATACTTCATATTAAAAACCATGCGCTGTTTGTCAGGCAAAGTCAGTAACGCCTTTTGAAGTTTCAACTGGATTTCGTCCCCACTGATGCCAACCTCCTGATCCAGTTTTGTTGAGAGTTCGCTTTGTACGTCATGAATAGGAACAAAGAACTTCCTCTTCTTCTTTTTTAAGAAAGTCAGGCATTCGTTGGTGGCTATTCTGTAAATCCAAGTAAACAGCTTGGAATCTTCACGAAAGGAGTTCAAATTCTTCCAAACCTTCACAAAGATCTCCTGCACGAGGTCGTCCGCATCATCATGATCAATCACCATTTTTCGAACGTGCCAATACACGCGCTCCTGATATTCTCTAACCAATAGATTAAATCCATAGTTGCGAGTTTCCTCATTCTTGATTTTTTCAATGATGATCGATTCTTCCAAAGATACTTCCGGTAGGTACAGACCTTAGATGATAAAGATAAAGGAAGGTTTAATTTGAAAATAAAATTCGTTGAAACGCAACTAATATTTTCTAATGTTGTTACATTATATGTATTTGTATTTACTAATAGAATTGGATGGGAATAGCAGAAGAAATAAAACAAGAAAAATTTACCAGCGAATATTCAAAGGCAGTTATTAACATTATTTACACCAACTCTTGGCTGCATCAGAAGCATCTCGAGTTGTTCAAGAAGCATGGATTGACCACCCCTCAATTCAACATACTTCGAATACTTCGAGGTCAATATCCCAAGCCATCAACGGTAAATCTTCTCATCGAGCGCATGCTCGATAAGAGCTCAAATGCTTCAAGGATTGTCGACCGGCTGGAGCAAAAAGGTCTGGTGACTCGAAAGCAATGCAAAAACGACCGAAGGGCAGTTGATGTGTTTATATCAGAAGCTGGTCTCAGTCTACTTGCTGACTTGGATACGAAATTTGGAACCTTTGAAAAAAGCTTAAGGAACCTCACAGAAGAGGAATCAAAGACCTTGAACGAGCTGTTGGACAAGTTTCGAGAAAGCTAATCAAATTGATCTTTTAGCGTTTCAATGATTCCTGCCATCGCTCCTTTTTTACGGATGATCATCAAGGGAATCGTTTGATTAATTCTGATCATTCGCTCAGCTTTACTTCCGATAAAGATGACAGCAGGAGTTCTTCCTTTGGCTCCCATCACAATCAAATCAACTTTTTTCTTTTTCGACTCGCTCCAAATCAAATCAATGACATTTTCACCATGTTCTATGGTAAATAATGGTTCTAATTTTTGCGTACGGGTTTCGATCTTCTTCGTCAAGATATTTAGATCCTTTTCAGCATGCCCTTTGATAATCTCTGCAAATTCATCGTACGACTTTCCAGAATACCTGTAACTGCTAGGCACTGAAATTACATTATGCAAGTAAATTGTGGAAGGAGATTGCTCTGTGAGCGACAAGGTGCGTCTCAAAGAAAGCTCAGAATAGTCAGAGAAATCTACCGGAATCAGGACTTTATCGAATTTAAGTCTTGTCTGCTGTGGTAGGGAAAGAAGGTTGCAAGGTGATCTTCGTGCAATCCTTGTAGTCAAAACGGAATCACTACCATTATTTCTACCCATTATGATTAGGTCCGACTTCTCTTCTGTAGCCACCCCAAGAATTTCCCTGGTTATGCTTCCTTGTTTGATAATAAGCCTGCTGTCAATATCGAGTTCCATGTGCTCGTCGACAAGACTCTTAAGCTCTTTTCTTCGTTCTTCGATGGCTTTGTTGAGCAAGTCTGGGAATTCCTTTCTCATTTGCTCTGGTAGATTGAAATCCTTAATGACATTGAGGAAGATGATTTCATTCGTACCAGCGATTTTACTAATAGTACATGCGTTGTCAATGAGTTCCGGATCTTTTCCGGAGTAATCAAGGCAAACAATAATCTTTTTTAGTGGTAGGGCCAATTCCGTATCAATTTAGTTGCAAAACTAACTCGACAATTTCTTATCGAGTAGATATATCTACTACAACCGACAAATAATTTTTGTTCTGAGCTAGGAAATAAAAATAAAATATTTTTTTCCGATACAACTTATCCAAAAAGCGAATTTTATTTCAAATCCTTTATTAAATCACATAGTTGTTCGATCGTTTCTTTTGAATGAGTAGGGAAATTAGCAATCCGAATATGATCTTCTTTGTAAGGGCCATATCCTTTACCTAAGATCATTCCTTTCTTCTCAAGCTCACTTAACAGCATATCCTGCTGATCAGTTTTGGCTACTACGGTAGATTTAGAGCGATGGATGGGCGATTCAACAAAATGATCAAGATGGGGGTGTTCTTCAATCAGTTGATTTAGGAGGGCAGCTTTATACACCGTATCATTTTGTAGTCTCTTTAAGCCATAATTGAGAAGGTCTTGAGCAATTTTCCCAAGAATGTAGATATACAGCATGTTTGGAGTTTCAGGCGTTTGATGTTTGATCGTAAACTTTTTTAAAGTTTGAATTGAGCGGTAAGACCCTGTGGTCATTTGATCAGCTTTTTTTTCAGCTTTTTCAATGCACCGCTCGTTCACTATCCATAATCCCAAACCCGCGGGCATGCCGAAGGCTTTTTGAACTGACAAATAGGCTGTATCAACCTTACTAAAATCTATTGGAAGGGAAGGGGCAGCACTGACAACATCCAAGGCTATAATCTTGTCAGGGTTGTTTTCCCTTATGGCTCCAATTTCATCTTCGGTAAAGGTGTATCCTACACTGGTTTCATTTTTGCAAACTCCAATCAATTCTGCATTTTCCGGGACGCCTAAAGAAGTGAAGACAGTACCATCATTGGATCGTGTGAGCGTGCTTTGCATTTTGTGTTGAATAGCAAAGTCATAAAACTTCGTACTAAATGAGCCATTGGCAAAATGGTGGGAGGAATTTAATACTAAATTCTGAATGATTCTATCCCAAGCTTCATTGGCAGAATTCAGGTAAAAAAGGTGGTAGTCATCAGGTATACCTAATAGCTCCTTAAGGGAAGAAGTCGTTTCACTGATCACACGGATGAACTGCTTACTTCGGTGGGAAATGCTGGGTAGATCTTCAGCGAGAGCACGCTTAAAGT
>CAZQDI010000248.1:0-3138 GCA_964591785.1 uncultured Roseivirgaceae bacterium | reverse complement strand
CCCACTTATAATAAGCTGATTTCTGAGACCTCCGATTTGATTGACTAGGATTGCAGATATCACTACATAAGCGCTTATTACTAAAATGATAGATTGGTAATCCTCAAACAAATACCACATGATTGTGGGTTGTAGAACATGCAGTGCTATGAACTTAAACCGTCTGCCTAGGCTTGCTGCATAGAAGCGACTAGTACCTGCCGAAAAGTTGGCTATGACTCCTCCGATAAGGTCATAAGTCAGAATAAATAGCAGAGCTGATTTGGTCAAACCAAAGTCATTACCTGGCCAGGTAGATAGCAAATAAATTGATGCAATTATTGATATACAATGTGGTAATGTCACATCCAATATCCCAGCTCGTTCGCCGTGCACTTCGTGAAGTACTTTTGGTATTTTGATCGTTTTTTCCATGATTTATGTATTTGATGTTTTCTTGTACTTAAGCCATTGCTTCGCCCAGTTTTTTGACTTTGGCAAGCCATTTATTTCTAAATGAAAAAGTTGAATCTTTGATTGGTGCGATGTACGTGACCTTAACAGGATCAATTCCGCAAAATTCTAAGGTACCTTTCTTAAATTGATTGATTAAAGGACTCCCCATGAACAAATAATCATACCACCTTACCGTGTCTGCAGTGATGATCAGCCTTGAGGATTTTCCTTTCAATAGTTTATCGGGAAAGGACTTTCCTTCCTGATATTTAAAAAATATCCCAGGTAGAAATATGCGATCTATGAAGCCTTTCATTAACGCTGGAAGGCCATACCACCACATAGGGAAAACCCACACTATGTGATCGGCCTTTTTTATCTTTTCAATGGCGTCTAACAAATCCGGTTCAAGAGGACTTACTTTTCGATATCCAAATGCCAGATTGGGATTGAATTCTAAATCAGCAATGTTTAATTGCTCAACTTGGGCCTCTCCTTCATTTAAGCCTCTTAAGTAAGCATCCGCAAGAGCATAATTGAAGCTCTCATAATTAGGATGACCATTGATCAAGAGAATTTTTTTACCAGAATTATTCCTTTGAATTTTCAGAGGGTCAATACTTAATATTTCCTCTTTAGACACATTAGCTATTTTACGTTGTAGTGTAGCTTCCATGATTTTTTGATTGTAAAACTCACGGAACGGAATAAATCATTCGTCCTGAAATGATTTTCCGGAACTACGAAGGGTACAAAAATGAGATTTAGGACTTTTGGAGCACTTGTGGCTGAATAAGTATGAACGACACTTCGAAAAAAGCAATGATTTTGATCACAACGGTGAAACCAAAAATGAAGTCCTAAATTTCATATATGGTTCAATCTGTGAAATCTAGTTCGAATAGGGAGTTTTTAGAGGGGAGATTTGTTTTAAAAACTTAAAGAAATGAAAAAGCTCGTTTTATTAATTATCAGTATTTCTGTTACCAATTACATCATGGCACAGAACAACCGAGATGAGGTAGTTAAGCGAATCGACCAACTGTTGGAAGAAGAGCTGAAAAAGGAGAATGTTCACAACGCTTACCTTTCCATTTATTCTCCATCCAAGCATGTCGAATGGCACTCAGCAAAAGGAAAGTTCAAAGACGGTACTGATGTGACCATAAACAACCCATTTTACACTGCCAGTGTGGGCAAGACCTTCACGGCAACTGCCATAGGGATGCTAGTTGATGTAGGAAAGATCAAGTTTGATGATCCTATTTTGAAGTATCTGTCTGATGAAACTATGGATAGTTTACACGTACTCAATGGAGTAGACTATCGCGATTCTATCAGGGTTTCGCATTTATTACAGCACACATCCGGATTGCCTGACTATTTCGACAATAATACACTTGATGGATCACCCAGCATGTTTGATTTGATCATGTTCGAACCCGATCGATTCTGGCAACCAGAAGAGTTAATTTCCTTTTCTAAGGCGCATTTCACACCTTCTTTTGCTCCTGGTACGAGCTACTATTATACTGATACCGAGTATGTATTGCTCGGAATGATTATCGAAAATGTCAGTGGAATGAAGTTCCATCAGTTTCTTGAAAAGAACATTCTTAATCCTCATGAGATGAATCAAACATATTTGAACCAGAGATCGGAGGCTAAGCAACCTACCTCTAGGATGGCAGAAATGTATGCTAGTGAATACGAAATAAGCACGTACAAAAGCCTGAGTGCTGATTGGGCAGGAGGAGCGATTGTGTCCACAGGAAATGATTTAATCAAATTTCAAGAAGCATTGATGAGTGGGGAGTTGGTTTCTAAAAAAACTCTAGAAATGATGCAACAATGGACAAAAGAAACTAAAGGTATGGAATATGGCTATGGCTTACGCAGGATTACCTTTCAAGAACTTGATGATGAGTTACCAGATTGGGAAGTAATAGGGCATTCGGGTTTGAATGGCACCTCCATGTATTACTGCCCTGATTTGGATGTATATATAGCAGGTACATTAAACCAATTAGAGGCTTCAAAAGATGCTGTAAAACTCATGATCAGAATATTTATGACCCTTAGCAATGTACATTAAGCCTAGAATCACGGGCTGTTTTTCTTGACCCAATCTTTAGGAGTCAATCCTGTAGTTTTTTTGAAGAAGTCATTAAACACGGATTTTGATGTGAATCCACTTTCGTATGCCAACCCCAATAGAGTGAGGTGGTTGTTTTTTGGATCTACAGCCTTTTCCTGAAAAGCCTTAAGTCGATACCCATTGATAAAGTCATTGAAATTCTTGCCAATCTTCTCATTGAGCAGCCATGAGAGTTTGTTTGGATGGAGGTCTATTGCATCGGCCAAAGATCGTAGTGTGAGTTCAGTATTGGAATAAGCGTGATTACCTTCCAATTGAGTAATCAGCTTATTTTTAAAGTCTGAAACTTCATCTCGACTTAAGAGCTCATCATCCTCTTTTTTGATTTGGTCTTCAGAATGTGAATCTGGAGCTAGTTTTTGATCAGGAAAATTCTGACTGACAAGCTCTTTGAATTTTGCATGATCTTTAATCGGACCAAGAAGTGGATCATTTTTAAAATTCACTACCTGACCTTCCCGATCCTGAACTTTTTTGACTAGCAAGTCAATAGCTTCATCAGTCTGTTTATTATGTAACCTCAAATAAAGGTCCCATGGATAGAG
>CAZQDI010000247.1:0-3147 GCA_964591785.1 uncultured Roseivirgaceae bacterium | reverse complement strand
CCTGCGGTGGTTAGGATTGATGCTTCGCGCGAGTTTACCTCTGCTTTACCAGAACGTTTTACCCAGCCGTTTTTTCGGAGATTTTTTCGCGATGAAGAGCGCCAAATTCCCAATCGCATCGAACAGGGAACTGGGTCGGGTTTTATCCTGAGTTCTGATGGCAAACTAATTACCAATGCTCACGTTGTTGAAGGATCAGACACAGTGCAGGTCACCCTCAAAGATGGGCAAACGTATCAGGCAATGGTGATTGGAGTCGATCCGATGACCGATGTGGCAGTACTCAAAATCGAAGCAGAAAACCTCCCCGTAGCTAGTTTGGGCAATACCGAAGTTCTTAGTCCAGGGGAATGGGCGATCGCGATCGGCAATCCTTTAGGTTTAGACAATACGGTTACAGTGGGCATTGTCAGCGCCATTGGCAGATCTAGCTCTCAGGTGGGTGTCCCCGACAAAAGAGTCCGCTTTATTCAAACCGATGCAGCCATTAATCCTGGGAATTCTGGAGGGCCTTTGCTCAACTCTCAAGGTGAAGTAATTGGTATTAACACAGCGATTCGGGCTGATGCTCAGGGCTTGGGTTTTGCAATTCCCATCGAAACTGCCCAAAGAATTGCCGATCAATTGTTTGCCAAGGGTAAAGCAGATCACCCTTATTTAGGGATTCATATGGTTAATCTGTCTCCTCAAGCCAAAGAAGCGATTAATCAAGATACAGAAACCGATTTTCAAATTACCACTGACGAAGGGGTCTTAATAGTTCGGGTCGTGCCCAACTCTCCCGCAGCCAAAGCTGGCTTAAAACAGGGGGACACAATTGTCAGCGTCCGCGAGCAACCAGTACTTACTTCTACTCAGGTACAAGAACAAGTAGAAATGAGCCAAATCGGACAGAAGCTAGATCTCGAAATTATTCGAAATGGCAAAACGCAAATAGTTGCAGTAGAACCTGGGATTTTCCCCGAATCGGAATAGGGTGAGTTTGGTTAGTAGTAGCTTGAATCATGGATGGGTATATCGCGATCGCATCTCCGCTAAACATGCAGGAAAGACCGTTCTCGACTACTACAGCAATCAGTATAAGCACTCAACTCCCCAACAGTGGCGCACCAGAATCCAACAAGGACAGATCTTAATTGAAGCTGAAACTACAACACCAGATACTGTTTTAGCCTTAGGAGAACAACTCACCTATCATCGTCCGCCGTGGCAAGAACCAGCAGTTCCCTTGGAGTTTGCCACCATTTACCAAGATGGCGATCTCTTAGTTATCAACAAGCCTTCAGGTTTGCCAGTTTTACCAGGAGGCAACTTTTTAGAACATACTCTACTCAAGCAACTCGAAAAACTCTACCCCAAAAATCCCCCAATCCCCATCCATCGTCTGGGTAGAGGCACATCAGGTTTAATGCTGTTGGCTCGTTCGCTTGAAGCAAAATCTCGTCTGAGTCGGCAAATGCGCGATCGCAAAATCACTAAAATCTATTTAGCCAAAGCCTCAGGCATTATTCAACAAGAGAAATTTATCATCACTCAACCTATTGGCAAGATTCCCCATCCTGCTATGGGTTATATCTATGGTGCGACTGATTCAGGGAAATACGCTCATAGCGAATGCCAAGTTTTGCAACGTGGCGCAGACTATACCCTAGTCAAAGTCAAAATCCTCACAGGCCGTCCCCACCAAATCCGCATTCATTTAGCTGCTGCTGGTTATCCTTTGATAGGCGATCCTTTATATCTGGTTGGCGGGATACCTCGCACTCAAAAAATAAAAAATGGCACATATGCGACCCCCAGCGATCTTGGTTATTGGCTACATGCCCACTATTTAGAGTTTCAACATCCTAGTAGCAATCAAAAGATAAGTTTTACTCGCTTACCTCCCAATTAAAGCAGCTTACATAACTAACTAGCACGGTAGCAGCATGAAATTTTAGTGACAAAATCCATTTGAGCAAATGGCAACCATTCCAGAATTATTTGCTCCCAATAAATTGACAGTATCATTGGGAACTATAAGACCATAAAAAACACGGAAGACTATGTTTGTTGGTTATTGTCAGATCGCACAAATTCATGAATCATCCCACGCTCTGATCTATCAAGGAATTAGGGAACAAGATAAGTTACCTGTCATCATCAAACTAATCAAACCCGAATATTCTTCACCTCAAGCGATCGCTAAATATCGCCAAGAATATAAACTCATTCATAGTTTGCAACATCCTGGGATTATTCAAGTTTACGGTCTCATACACCATCAACACAGACTAGCAATAGTCTTAGAAAATTTTGCAGGTAAAACACTCAGTAGCCTAAATCGAGAACAACAATTATCATTAGCTGACATTCTTAGAATTAGCCTAAAAGTTGTTGATGCGCTTGCTGCTATCCAAGCTGCCAACATTATTCACAAAGACATTAACCCCAATAACCTTCTCTACAACCAAGCAACCCAAGAACTCAAGATAATTGACTTTGGCATCGCCACCCAATTGCCAAAAGAACAAAAATCAATCCCTAACCATAATCATTTAGAAGGAACTCTGGCATATATTTCTCCCGAACAAACAGGGAGAATGAACCGAGACTTGGACTATCGCACTGATTACTATTCTCTGGGGATAACTTTATACGAACTACTAACTCATCAATTACCATTCGAGCAGCAAGAGCCAAGGTCTTTAATCTACGCTCATTTAGCGATTACCCCTCCTACTCCACAACAATTAAACCCCAAAATTCCTACTTCGGTTTCGGCAATAGTCATGAAACTGATCGCTAAAAATGCCGAAGATCGGTATCAAAGTACAGTAGGAATCAGGCACGATTTAGAAACTTGTTGGAATCAGCTTAGTAGTCGGGGAAAGATCGCCGAATTTGTCTTGGGACAAAAAGACATATCTACCCGCTTTATCCTTCCCGATAAACTCTATGGCAGAGATCCAGAAATAAAAGTCTTGCTAGATAGCTTCGAGCGAGTAGCTCAAGGCAATAAAGAATTAGTTCTAGTAGCTGGATTTTCAGGCATTGGCAAAACCGCAGTAGTTAATGAAGTCTACAAGCCGATAACCAAACAACAAGGCTATTTCCTCCAGGGAAAATTTGACCAATTCAATCGCAATATTCCCTTCAGTGCCTTTG
>CAZQDI010000246.1:0-3247 GCA_964591785.1 uncultured Roseivirgaceae bacterium | reverse complement strand
TCCTGGTGTAATTGTCTTTACTGCCTTTTCTGGGGCACTAAATGCAGGTTTACCAGTGATGTTTGATCGCGAATTTGGCTTTCTCAACCGTCTATTGGTTGCACCTTTAGCTTCTCGCTATTCGATTGTGGCTGCTTCCACTATCTATATTGTTGCTCTGAGTATGATTCAAACCGCCGTAATTATTGGTGCCAGTGCCCTGTTAGGTGCGGGTTTCCCTGACTTGGCTGCTTTGGGTGCGATCGCTCTGATTGTTTTGCTAATTGTCCTGGGTGTAACGGCCTTAAGCTTGGGTTTGGCTTTCGCTTTACCTGGACATATCGAATTAATCGCGGTGATTTTTGTCACTAACCTACCTTTACTCTTTGCTAGTACTGCTTTAGCTCCTCTGGAGTTTATGGCTGGCTGGTTGCAGGTGGTTGCGAGTCTCAATCCTCTAACTTATGCGATCGAGCCAATTCGTTATCTCTATCTCAATAGTTCTTGGGGTCTAGATAGTGTAGTTATGAGTAGCCCTTGGGCAGAAGTTAATTTTGCGGGTGTTATTCTAGTATTGTTAGGTTTCGACGCCTTGATTTTACTAGCAATCCAACCTCTACTTCGCCGTCGCTTTGCTTAAAACTGCTTTTATCGAAAACTTAGCTCAATCTGGTTTTTCCTACTGCTAGATTTTTTATCTAGACTTCTTTTAACTTTAGATTTTTTTTACCCCAGAATCATAATGTCAAAACAACTATCTCTTTTAGCATCTGTCGGCTTGGGTTTAGTTTGTACCCTAATTTTTGCCGATCCCATCAAAGCTCAAACTAGTGACCCCAACACAATCAATCAACAATCTAACGAAAAAAATGGCCTTTACGGCGATAGTACTCTAGGGGTCAATCCTATGGATCTGATTCACAATCTCAATCTCCGAGTTGGACGTAGTGCAGAGGAATTTCGCGAAGCATCAGGAACCCAAATTCAAGATTCGGCTGCCGAGTTTAGACGTCTTCAGCAGGAAAGAATGCTTCAGCAATACAACAACGCACCAGAAGCACCTACAGAGACTCCTTAAGCCAGGCAACTCAGTTTAAGATAAGTAAGAAAATTGCATGAGGTAAGGCGTGAATCTGACATCCCTGAAATTTCTGGGCAATCTCAAAAAAGATAACCATCAGTTTGCTGTAATTGGTTTGGGACGCTTTGGTAGAGCTGTGTGTAAATCCCTTCATCAAATGGGGTATGAAGTTATTGGCACAGACATCGACGAGAAGTTAGTCACTCAGGCTCTTACCCAAAAAATTGCCTCTCATGCAATTCAGCTAGATTCTACCGAACCAGAGGCTCTCAAGGAAGCTGGCATCTACGAGATGGATACGGTGATTGTAGCCATTGGTAACTATCTCCAAGAAAGCATCATTACCACTCTCAATGTCAAAGAAGCTGGAGTCAAACAAGTAGTCGCTAAGGCCTCGTCAGAGGTTCATGGGACTCTGCTCAAGCGTGTAGGGGCGGATCGCGTAGTTTTCCCTGAATATGAAGCAGGTTGTGCCCTGGCCGAAACCTTGACTAAGCCAGCGATTTTAGACCGTTTCGAGCTAGACCCCGATAACAGTATTGTTGAAGTATTGGTTCCTCAAGAGTTCCATGAAAAAACTCTCGCAGAGTTAGATCTTCGGGCGCGTTACGGCGTGAGTGTGCTTGCTGTGTGCAAAGAGGATAAATTTGTTACCAATCCTCCACCTGGACAAAAGCTCCAAGAGGGTTTGATTATGATTGCGATCGGTAGTAACAAGGATCTGGAGAAGTTACCGATTTAGATCGCATTTCTAACCTTCAAAATCCAAATCTTGTAATAGCTTTTCGATCTTATTGCGGTGGTTGGTTTGCCAATCTTTGAGAGTCTGCGCTGCATCCCGCTCGGCTTTTTGTTTAGCTCGTAGCCAAAGTTCTTCGCTTTGGTCGCGGGGCAAAATAGCAATCCCTTCTTCATCTGCGATCGCAATATCTCTGGGATTAACCTCAACTCCCCCACAAGTTATGGGTTGATTGAGAGTGCCTAGAGCCTTTTTCTTGCCAGGAATGGGGGAAACTCCTCTAGCAAATACAGGAAATTTTGCTTCCCTAACTTCTGCAACATCGCGAATCACCCCATCCATAATAAATCCAGCAATTCCTCGCTCTTGGGCTGTGGCACAGACATTACCTCCAGACAGTGCATATTTGAGATCTCCTGCTTGCACCACAATTATCGAACCTGGCTCGGCGCGATAAATCGCAGCATGAAGCATCAGGTTATCCCCAGGAGGACAACTTACCGTATAGATTTTTCCCGCAATTCGAGGAATATCCTGCCACATCTCTTTAATGCTCAGATCCATAAACTGCTCGCGTTCTAAGCCAGCATCGGCATAGAAAGTAGGAGAAAGCTCGGCAAACTTGGAATAAGTGTTCATGCTAGTTAAAACAGATCGTAATCAACTTTATCGACTGTTTCTGTGCCATCAATTAGACCTTTGAAATAGTCAAACAAAGTATCGGTTCCTGTTTCTGGTGTGGCATCCGCATCATAAAGACCAGTTTCAGGATTTAGCACCAACATGGATTCTGTCGCATAGTAAAGACCAATTCTCGCTAGTTCCGCTTTGGGTGCTATGGGAGGGATAACTTTGCTGAGAGCATCCATCAAAGCCACACTCCCAGTCATAATCGAGAGAGGCAAGCTAGTAAACTTAGGTTCGCGACCCAAGATTTTGAATATACATTCACCTTGTTGGCGTGCAGTCAGTGCAGGGCCAGGGCCACCAATGGGCAAGATTTTGTTTTGTAGTGCTGTGTCTTCTAGACAATTTGCTAGGTAGATCGCTAGATCGCGATCGCTAATCGGTTTACACGCAGTCGTTGTCCCATCACCAAACAATAAGAAAGACTTCCCGTTCTTCACCCTTTCTACCTGTCCCGAAAGAGACTTAAAAAATGCTGTAGGTCTGACAATTGAGTAGGTTAAGCCAGATTCTATTAGGGCTTTCTCAAAAGCAAGCTTGGCATTTTGGAATACCAGTAGAGGCTTTTGGACGCAAATTGCTGAAAGTAAAACCAGTTGCTTTACTCCATGCTCTTTTGCCAGAGTTAATACATTAATATGTGCCTGATGATCGATTGCCCAAGCATCTTTGGGTTCTCCTGTGCGCGATGCCATACAAGAGACAACTGCATCAAACTGCTGTTTGCCAAAGACTTGTTCTCTAAGAAATTCAGGATCTTG
>CAZQDI010000245.1:0-3281 GCA_964591785.1 uncultured Roseivirgaceae bacterium | reverse complement strand
ACCATATTCGTCGATAAACAGCTTTCCTTCATCCCTTAAATCAGACCAAATTATCCGATTTTGCGCTTTTTTTTGAAAAAAGTAGTACTATATTGCACTTCGCAAGCAACCAATCCGCTTTTTTGGGCGTTACGAAGTAAAACGATTCACCGTGGTAATAAACAACACAAACAATCCGACCATTGAAGAGCAGATAATTAAATTGATTAGCTGGGACTTTAATATTCCACCTTCCAAAATCAATACTTTTACTGACTTTTCTGACGATTTACATCTTGATGCCGTTGATAGGCTATTGTTGATAGCTAATTTAGAGAAAGAACTTAAAGTTTATCTCTCTTCAGAGGAAGCTTCAACCATTGAAACAGTTTATGATGCGGCCCAATGTTTTTACAAAGCTACTGCATAGCTTTTGGTTCCTAAAGCAACACAACACTCTACTAAAAAAGACAATTTAAGAAGTATTCAAACTATGGCTTTTTAGTTTGAAGTAGTACTATTTTGCTTTTCTGCAAGTTGTTAATTGTTTTCAACATTTTGTGGAAAAATTATCCTGTTAATAGGCTGAGTTTGCTCAACAATTTGTGGTATATTGATAGTTATTAATTAATGCTTCCTTTTTAAGAAGTTTAACTTAAAGAACGACATCGTTCTTATGAGTTTAGGGTGAAAAAACATTGTCCTTCATTTCTAAATTACTTCTAATCTTGAGGAATTGGAAGAGATTTACGGATCTGAGTTTTTAAAACTATCTAAAGAGCAAATATGCCAGAGTTTATTCATTTACATTGTCATACACAATATTCTTTATTAGATGGAGCCTCTAATATTGGTGTGATGATGGATAAAGCACAGCAAGATGGTCAAAAAGGAGTAGCCCTGACAGATCATGGTAATATGTTTGGTGCTTTTAAATTTGTTGCGGAAGCTGAAAAAAGAGACTTAAAACCCATCATTGGTTGTGAGTTTTATTTAGTAGAAGATAGACATAGAAAAACGTTTTCAAGAGCAAAAAGCGAAAGGGATGTTCGTTACCATCAATTGCTTTTGGCTAAAAATAGGGAAGGTTATGAGAACCTTTCAAAACTGTGTTCACTAGGTTTTATAGAAGGACTTTACAGTAAGTTTCCAAGAATTGATAAAGAAATACTGGTAAAGCATCACGAAGGAATCATCGCAACTTCTTGTTGTATTGGTGCTGAAGTACCGCAAGCCATCATGCACGGGGATTTAGAAAAAGCAGAAGAGTTGCTAAAATGGTGGATTGATTTATTTGGTGAAGACTATTACATTGAGTTGCAGAGACATAGAGGACTTGAGAATATAGATGGCCTGGGCATAAGTCAGGAAGATATCAATCAGCAGCTGCTTCGTTTTGCAAAAAAATACAACCTTAAAGTTATTTCTACCAATGATTCTCACTATGTAGAGGAGGACGATTGGTTGCCTCACGATATGTTGTTGTGTATCAACACCAATAGTTTAATTGAAGAAGAAAAGCGATTTAAATTTCCAAGCTCAGACTTTTACTTTAAGACACAAGAAGAAATGGGGCTGTTGTTTCACGATGTTCCGGAATCGTTGGACAATACAATGGAAATTTATGATAAGATTGAAAAGCTTACTCTGGCCAGAGATGTACTATTACCAGCTTATCCATTGCCTCCGGGAATAAATACGCAGGATGAGCTGCTGAGAAAAATGACATTTGATGGTGCCAAAAAACGTTACGGCACTATTACACCCAAAATAGAAGAGCGACTCAATTTTGAATTGAGTGTTATTAAGCAGTCAGGCTATCCGGGCTACTTCCTCATCGTACAAGACTTTACGAATACCGCACGGGAAATGGGCGTCTCTGTAGGACCGGGCAGAGGATCTGCCGCTGGATCAGCAGTTGCCTACTGTATCGGTATTACGAATGTAGACCCTATTAAGTACGACTTACTATTTGAGCGTTTCCTAAATCCTGAACGGGTATCAATGCCGGATATTGATATCGACTTTGATGATGAAGGACGCCAAAGAGTAATCGACTATGTAATCGAAAAGTATGGCCAAAATCAAGTAGCTCAGATTGTGACCTATGGTACCATGGCTGCTAAGAGTTCTCTAAGAGATGTAGGCCGCGTAATGAATGTACCATTACCGGAAGTAGACAAAGTGGCTAAATCTTTTCCTGTTAACCTGAAAGCGACGCTGAATAAGGTATTGGCGAATGGGGATATCGATCCCAAGCTGAAAGGTAATATGAATAGTGATGATGTTGAAAAAGCTTATCAGTTTAGAGACTTGGCGGCTCAGGATAATGAAATTGGGCGAATGATTCAGACGGCCAAAAAGCTGGAAGGATCCATCAGGAATACAGGTATTCATGCCTGTGGAGTAGTGATTACTCCGGATGAAATCACCAAATATGTGCCGGTAAAGGTAGATAAGGATTCCAATATGCTGGTCTCACAGTTTGACAACAGTGTTGCGGAAGATGCAGGCCTTCTAAAAATGGATTTCCTGGGGCTAAAAACCTTAACCATCATTAAGGATGCTGTGCGAATGGTGAAAGAAGGGCATGGAGTTGAAATTGATCCCGAAGAAGTCGCTCTGGATGATCAAAAGACCTATGAGCTTTTCCAGCGTGGTGAAACAATAGGCATTTTCCAGTACGAGAGTACCGGAATGCAGAAGTATATGAAAGAACTTGTTCCTTCAGAATTTGATGACCTCATTGCCATGAATGCGCTTTATCGTCCCGGGCCATTGGAATACATTCCTTCTTTTATCAATCGAAAGCATGGTCGGGAACCCATTACATATGACCTTCCCGAGATGGAAGAGTATTTAAAGAATACTTACGGAATCACCGTCTATCAGGAGCAGGTGATGCTTTTGTCTCAAAAGCTAGCCAACTTTACCAAAGGCCAGGCGGATATGCTCCGTAAGGGGATGGGTAAGAAGAAAAAGAAACTGATAGACATGCTTTACCCCAAATTTATTGAGGGTGGAGAAAGCAATGGTCACCCTAAAGAGACCTTAGATAAAATTTGGAAAGATTGGGAAGCATTCGCATCCTATGCTTTTAATAAATCACATTCAACTTGTTATGCTTTTGTTGCTTTTCAAACTGCCTTTTTCAAAGCGCACTACCCGGCAGAATTTATGGCATCTGTACTTACACATAACAAAAATGACATTACTAAAGTGACCTTTTTCTTACAAGAATGTAAGAGAATGGGATTAAAGGTATTGGGACCTGATATTAATGAATCGGTTTCTGACTTTTC
>CAZQDI010000244.1:0-3438 GCA_964591785.1 uncultured Roseivirgaceae bacterium | reverse complement strand
TAAACCCACTCATTAAGTACTTTGTATGAAATGACAAAAGGTGAATTCAAATACCTCTCATCCGTTAAATATCGCCCATAGACATGATAACTCACATGTAAATCAGCAGCATCCACCACCCTGGACAAGAACAGTTTTGATTTGATCAATTCAATCTCTCCTGATATTTCATTTCTCTCCTGAGTGTTGATCACATCCGTGATTCCTAAAACATTCGCCTCACTTTGAAAATCCAGTTTTACGACGGATTCTGACTTGTAGGTGTTCTTAGTGTATCTGACGTACAGATAAGCTGTTAATGTCAAAAACAATATGATACCAAGTATCCAGAATTTACTTTGCTTTAGGACATACCAAAAGCGCTCAATATCAAAGGATTCAAGTAAATCCCTCTCCTGAGGCAGATTTTGCTTGGCATGGTAGTCTTTATCCATCAAAAATTCTGAATTACTAAGGCTAAGGTCACTAAACTAGAAACGATACTGATGATCGGGGAGGCGTCTCTCAGCGAATCTTGCCATGGTCTTCTCCAAGGCTCAACATAAATGATATCTCCTGGGAAAACTACCATATTGCTATTTCTTAAACCAGTGATAGTGCTTAGGTCAATTAGGAAAACATCCTTACCTCTTATTAATCGAATATTGTTTGCTTTTGCTATACGGTCAATTCCCTGAGCTAACGCTATTACCTCTACCAGTTCTGTATTTTCATTCTCTAATGGGATAACTTGTCCTCCAGGAGCACCAAGAACAAAAACTCTTCTATTACTAATTCTCAACTTTACAAACGAATCTTCATAAAAATCCTCAAATTCTTTGGCAACCTTTAGCTCTGCTTTATAAAGTGACATACCAACTAAATTCATATCTCCAACAAGTGGGAAGGTCACAATGCTGTCCCCTTGTATGATATACTCAAATAGTTCTCTTTGCTGTTGAACTTGTTGAGCCCCAAGTCCCACCCCATTCAAAAGTGCCAGTTCAAAATTTGGGTCGATCAGCCGTTCTCCTTTGTTGGTAAAAACATCTAACCGCAGTCTATCATTCGGTCTGAGGATGTAATTTCCTTCAACCTCATCTTTAACCTGAGCTATATCTTCTTCAGTAAAATTTTCATCAAACTGGAACATGATATCCTGTTTGTACACTTTGCAGCTACAAAGGATACCAACCACAAGAAGTGGAATTACACGACTAGAAATAGACATATTTTAACAAAAAGCAAAAATAGAATGAAAATATTAGGTTTCGTGGGTGATTCGACGTATTACTTCATGATAGGCGTCAATCACCAGTTTTTCATTGAACTTTTTTTCGACTAGTTTCCGCGAAGATTTTGAAAGTTCCAACCTTTCTTCTTTACTCAATGAAAGATAGAGCCGAATCTTACTTTCCAGGCTCCTAGCGTTTTTTACTTCAAACAGAAACCCATTGAGCCCATTTTTGACTACCTCACGACACCCTGGGACATCTGCAGCTAAAAGTGGCCTACCCATTGAAGCAGCTTCCAGCAATGTCCTGGGAGTTCCCTCACGGTAAGATGGTAATACAACCACTTCATGCGAAGTAATTAGTTCTTTTATCTCGTTCGAATGATTGTAATATTCGAGATAACCTCTTTCAATCCAGTCATTAAGATTCGACTTTGCAATCGACCGTGAGTGACTTTCATCAAACCTTCCTACTAGTGTGAATTCCACATTGTGGTCACCAACAAACTCAGCTGCGGCTTCCGCGTACTCTTGAACCCCTTTTTCAATTATCAATCGCGAGATCATTAAGAACTTCACTGGCCCTTCAAAAGCGGGTGATTCATATGGAAATTCGTCCAGGTCAATACCCGAACCTGGTAAAAGTCCAACCTTAGAAGGTGCTAAGCTAATCTGAGTAGTGAATAATTCCCGATCATCATGATTCTGAAAAAAGACGTAACTGGCTTTTCGGAAGGCTATCCTATATAGCCATTTCGCAATTTTCCCACTAAACCCATCTACCAAAAAGATGGTCCCCAATCCACTTACATTAGCAATAACGGGAATCGAAATAAGACTTGCAGCAAGACAAGAGTAGATGTTAGGCTTGATAGTATATGAAAGTACCACATTTGGTTTTGATTTCTTGAAAGCGTCATATAGCCTTTTGAGGTACTTTAATTCCTCTATGGGATTTAGACCTGTTCCCTCAAGGGGTGTTTCAATCCACTGCACCCCCCATCCTTCTACTTTTTCGGTGTATTCATCCTTTGGAGAAAGCATTAATACATCATGCCCGTTGGATAAAAATGAATGAACGAGCCCTTTCCTAAAGTTGAAGATATTCCAAGAAGTATTTGCTACGAAGGCTACTCTCACAAAATTGTCTTTGAGTGCAAACTTTTGTAAGCTATGCTTTATTCACAAACTTTGTGTCGAATATGATTGATACCTCTAAGAAAAATGAGCTAGGAATCCTGGTTTCTGTTGCCACCAAATCCGATGCTGATGAAAGAATAATCGAGATGATGGAGGAATTAGAATTCCTTTCTAAGACTTTACAAATTGATATAATTCAGAAATTCACACAGAAACTGGAACACCCTGATCCTCGAACGTTTGTAGGGAAAGGAAAGCTCGAAGATATTTCAACTGCTTGTAAGGTAGAGAAAGCAGATGTAGTAATTTTTGACGATGACCTTTCACCATCTCAACTACGAAACCTTGAAAAAGAACTTAAAGTCAAAATTTATGACAGAAGTCTGTTAATCCTCGACATTTTCTTAAAAAGGGCAAAAACCTCTCAAGCCAAAACACAGGTCGAATTGGCAAGATTCCAGTACTTACTACCTCGACTTACACGCATGTGGACTCACCTGGAAAGACAGAGAGGCGGAACTGGAACAAGAGGAGGTGCAGGTGAAAAAGAAATTGAGACTGACAGAAGAATCATTAGAGACCAAATTACATTGCTAAAAAGAAAGCTTGAAAAAATCGAAAAACAATCCTTCACACAAAGGAAATCTCGAAGCGGAACGGTACGAGTGGCACTGGTAGGCTACACAAATGCTGGTAAATCCACACTAATGAACATTCTAAGTAAGGAAAAAGTCTATGCGAAGGATGAGCTTTTCGCAACTGTTGACTCAACAGTACGAAAGGTGGTAATCAATCAAATTCCTTTTCTACTCTCAGATACGGTTGGGTTTATCAGGAAACTCCCGCACGGTCTTATAGAATCATTCAAATCAACCTTGGCCGAAGTTCAAGAAGCAGACATCCTACTTCATGTAATTGACGCCTCAAATCCTTCATACAATGATCATGTCAAAGTGGTAGAAGAAACCTTGGCAGAAATTAATTCCAAGGATATAAAGACCATAAAAGTCTTTAACAAACTAGATCGAGTAGAAGACCTTGAAGCCATAAGAAACAGCGGGCTTTCTCTACAAGTAAGTGCCAAA
>CAZQDI010000243.1:2482-3559 GCA_964591785.1 uncultured Roseivirgaceae bacterium | reverse complement strand
ACCTTCACCGCTCTGCTACCCATTCTGAAAAGTGCATCTCCCCTAGCATATCTGGAAAACAGATCAAAAGGTGAAGGATGGGTTTGAGGCATCAACAATTCAGTCGAGATCTTACCTGATACGTGCTTCCTAAAATCTCGTCGACGAGAGCTGCTCAAACTGAATCACTCAACCCCTACCTCTGAGGTGCCTTCAGCCACCAGAGAACACCCTGTTCTGACTGGAAAGCCTCGAGGCTGCAGCAAAAAGCTGGGAACTCGCGTGGTCAATAAACCTGCAGTTAAAAGAAAGGTCCGAGCAGATGAAAAAAAGAAATGACGGGTTCGAAAAACTACTCCAGCCCTGAGCAAAAAGTCTTGAGATCAAAGCTCAACAACGCGTGCAATTAGAAAAAAAACTTGAGCAGGCAAAAAAATTACTCGAACGAGCAAAAAAAAGAAATGACGTCTGAGCACTGAAATGCCTGCAAGCAAAAAAAAGACGCGGATTCAAAGCAAAAATTTAAGCGATAGCGAAAAAATAACCGGAAGGACCGAAAAACTGCTCGGAGATCGAGGAATTGTGGCCTGCGCAGACACCTCAGGGGTACCCGCGGTCAAACCTAACCTCCCACTCAACTGGTCCTTAGAAGCTTTTAACCCGCCTTTTGATCTATTAACTTCATGCTTTTTCACAAAAACCAAATAGGCAAATCACTCTACTTTCGTATTAACTTCAGCCCTCAGCAAAACTGGAACTAGATAAAGCGCATACATGAAGCAACCAAAAAGCATTGCCATCCTGGGACTAGGATGGTTAGGACTTCCTCTCGCAAAGACACTCCACCAAAGCGGATACCTGGTCCATGGATCTGTTCGTTCTTCTGACAAACTGGATCAACTCCAAGGCTTGCCTTTTGACTTGACCCGGCTGGTGCTTAACCCTGATGGAGTTGAAGGAACATTCGAATTTTTGAATAAAGCATCGATACTGGTACTCACCATTCCTCCGGGCCGAAAAGAGGACGTGGAAGAGACGTATCCGGCAATGATCGGGCAGCTCTTAAAACATGCTCCATCCGACCTGAAGGTGATCTTC
>CAZQDI010000243.1:0-2382 GCA_964591785.1 uncultured Roseivirgaceae bacterium | reverse complement strand
TGCATTGGAGTCATCCAAAAAGTTATTACAAATGAGGCCTGGGGGACCATTATCAATGTATGTGCCAGTAGTCACCCCACTCGAAAAGAATACTATCAAAAGGCATGTACTGCACTCAAGCTGGATCCTCCGGAGTTCGAGGATGCTGAGACCACCGACTTCAAAGTGATCGACAATACTTATGGGAAAGAGTTGTTAGGCTACAGCTACATCTACGATCATCCAGAAGACGCTATTGCCACTGGCTGACGACTGGTCCGAATAAGGAAACCTGTCATATGCTAGAACTTATTTCTCAGCAACTGCAATAGCTCGGCGATGGTTTCTAATTTAAACGTTTCACCACCTGCGACCAATTTCCAACCGGGACCTTCGTAGCTGATTCGGGTCGATGCATGAGCGTCTTCAACAACCTGGTACCCCTCTCTTTCCAGGGCTCGTCGTGTCCATGCACTTTGCACACCATTTTCTACAATCGACACCTTTCCTTTTGTGGGGTGTAAAACTTTGAAAGATCCGGAATTCCTGTCAAACGTGAAAGAATCGCTTTTGAATACGTGCTCAAACATACCGGACAACACTAAATCCTCTGGTGTACCACTCTTCAACGTTTCATCCCGATTCATTAACCAGATCGTATCGGCTGTTTGCAAAGCCAGGTCCAGTTCGTGCGTGGATAGGAAGATGGCCTTACCCGTCTCTTTCGCTAAACGCTTCAGGATATTCATGATTTCCACCCGATTGGGTAAATCAAGATGCGCCGTAGGTTCATCAAGTATAATGAGTGGGGTATCCTGCACTAGGGCCTTTGCGATGAGTACCCGCTGTTTTTCACCATCACTCAGTTCGTTGAAAAATCGATCTCGATAGGTGTTTAAGTGAACGCTTTCCAGCGACTGCTCGATGATTTCGTAATCGCTCGATTCCAGTTTTGCAAAGTAGTTGGTGTAGGGGTATCGCCCAATGGAAACAATGTCCATGACTGTCATCGCTCCTGCATTCACCTTATCAGTCAGCACCAGGCTTAGCAGACGAGCGTACTGGTGGGGCTTAATGTCTTTTACATCCACGGAATTTATGAAGGTCTCTCCTGCCAGGGGCTTTTGCAGTCCGGCAATGGTACGCATCAAGGTAGATTTGCCACAGCCATTGGGACCGATTAAACAGACAAGCTCGCCATTATGAATGGTAACGTTCAGGTCTATTGCCAGTTCCAGCACACGATTTTTGACCTTGTATCCAATTGCCAGGCCACTTGTGTGCAGAATGGGCCTCGTCAAGTGTGGGGCCTTCTGATTTTCCGCCATTGCCTCTTCCATCAAAATGCTCCTTTCATCTTCTTGTTTTTAATAATGATCGCCAAAATTACGGGTGCACCAAAAAGCGCAGTCACGGAATTTAAGGGCAGCGTTGTTTGGGCACCCGGTACTTGGGAAACGATGTCACAAACAAGCATCACGGCAATCCCACACATCAAAGTGGCGGGTATGAGCACCTTGTGATTTGAAGTTCGAAAAAGCAAGCGTGTCAAGTGTGGCACTGCGACCCCAATGAATGCGATCGGACCTGTAAATCCGGTGATGGTACCAGCTAAAATACTGGTGGTTAAGATCAACTTCATTCGTGTACGCGAAACATCGACCCCCACTCCGGTCGCATAGTTCTCACCCAATAGCAGCGCATTCATTTGTTTAGAATAGAGTAGTGACAAACCTAAGGTAAGTCCGATGATCGGTCCCATCACTTGCAGTTGGGTCCATGCGACACCAGAAAGACTGCCAAACGTCCACACCAGAAAATTCTGGATCAACTCCGGATCACTGAAGTATTGAAGGATGCTCACCACCGCCCCGGTGATAAAGCCAAACATCAATCCTACAATAAGCACCGTGACGCCGTCAGAAATTCTTGCGGAAGTAAACAACACACTTAAGAGTACAATAAAGGAACCTGATACTGCAAAGAGAACCAGACCCCAGCTGCCGAGAACCTCTTGAAAATTGGTCGTCACACCAAAAAATGTGGTAGAAGATAGAACAAAAACCGCCACCCCAAGACTTGCACCCTGACTAATTCCCAGCACAGAAGGCCCAGCTAAGGGGTTTTTGAACAAGGTCTGCATTTGCAACCCTGCCACCGAAATGCCTGCCCCGGTCAAAATTGCAGTGATGGCCTTCGGAAGTCTGAAATTGAAAAAAATGTATTCCCATGATTGCTTGGAGGGGTTCCCTGAAATGATGTTAAGCAATTCTCGCACCGAAATATGCACACTGCCCATGCTGACATCCAATAGAAACAAAGCAATAATCAGACAACACCCGATCCCAACGACCAAGCTTGGCTTTAATATGGTTTGCTGAGCTGCTGACAAGGTCAAATAAT
>CAZQDI010000242.1:0-3578 GCA_964591785.1 uncultured Roseivirgaceae bacterium | reverse complement strand
CTAAAAGAGTGACTATCCAAACAGATCAGTCCATCTTTTCTCGAAAGCAATTAGCCTTGCAGATGTAATTCCTATTCTTCCTGCACAAATCCCGTAAATCACAAGGTGCACTCGTCGCCTCTTCTTAATTTTCAAGCTGAAACCAACACTACATGGAAGCACGGATCGAGAACTTTTCTTCATGGATTGCCTATACCAGCGACAACACCCACAAAGAGGAACTTGAGCAGCTATTGAAGGAAGCAGGCTTTAGTATTCTCAATTACATGGAACATGCCTTCGAGCCACAAGGATTCACCTCCTTATGGCTGCTGGCCGAAAGTCACTGCGCATTGCATACCTTCCCTGAAGAAAACAAAGCATACGTAGAGCTGAGCAGCTGCAACATTCCCATGTATGTCCAATTTGTTCAACTCTTTCATCAACACTACCATGCCATTCAGTAAACAACGTGTATTCGAAACGCTGGAAAAGGGAACCGGTGACGACAAACTGAGCAAGCGGTTCGACATCTTCATCATGACCTTGATCATCCTGAACGTCATCCTGGTGATCATCGAAACAGTGGAACCTATCTACAACCGATACCACTATGGTCTTGACCTATTCGAGGCAATCTCCGTAATCATCTTCACCGTAGAATACCTGGCCAGGGTCTGGACCTGCACCCTGATGGAAAAGTACAGACACCCGCTCTGGGGAAGGATCCGATACATCTTTTCCTGGGCCGCGCTCATTGATCTGTTTGCCATTTTGCCTTTCTACCTGCCTTTGATCCTCGCCATGGATGGAAGATTCCTTCGAATTCTTCGGCTCTTCCGACTAGTGAGGCTTTTTAAGATGGGGCGGTATTCCACTGCTTTTGGTCTTATCACAAAGGTGTTTAGGAAGCGCAAGGAGGAACTTGTGATTAGCCTGACCTTTCTGCTGGTGATGCTCATTTTCGCTTCTGGACTCATGTATTACATAGAACATGAAGCACAACCTGAAGCATTCAGCAGCATTCCCGAGACCATGTGGTGGGGAGTAGCTACATTAACCACCGTCGGCTATGGAGACGTGTACCCAATCACTGCTTTGGGGCGCTTCCTTGGGGCCATCATTGCCATCTTAGGCGTCGGTTTGTTTGCGCTGCCGGCAGGTATCATCGCTGCAGGATTTGAATCCGAACTGAGCAAGAAAAGGAAGCATGAAGAGGAATAAGTTAATTGCCTTTTTTGCCTTCCAGGTGGCATTTCTCTTGTGGTGCTTTAAGATACACAGCCATTTCTTTGAATTTACCCCAGCAGACCAGGCGGGACTCGCCATCGCTGCAGTAGTGCCTCTTTTATTAGTGCAGATCCGGCTCGAACTAAAGACGCAATGGCCTTGGCTTCCCTTAATTGTATTGCCTCTTGCGATTCAGCCCTTCGTACAATGGACACTGGAATTTTTTTCAGACGCCTGGATCATTTTATATATCGCTCTCGTACTGAGCGGCATCCTACTCATACTGATGCAAATGAGAACCCTCGCATTACTCGGCGTGGTCGCCCCAGCACTCGTTTGGTTGTTGCCCTATCATTTTGAACCCAACCAAGTCCGCTACTACGACCGACTGGCACAGACCATTCAAACCCGAGCCGGCGAAGTAGACATCGTCACCTGGAAAGAGGATCAATGGATCTACTACAACAATGCTCTGGTACTTTCAACGGTCGATGGACACATGCATTCGGAAACGCTCGCACATACGACCCTTCCTTTTTTTAAGCACCCGAGAGTACTCTTAATCGGAGATGACTTTGGGTTTACCCAAAAGGAAGTCGCTAAGTATCCGTCTGACACCTACCACCTGCCGCTGGATGTTGAATTGTCAGCAACTAAAAATCGAAAACCTAAGGAGGTAACCCTCATTGGCACAGACATCATGGAATATCTTACCTCCGACTCTTCCAGTTTTGACGTGATTATCGTGGACCTTCCGGATCCGGGCCTGCTTCCTACCCAGCACTTTTATCAATCTTCCTTCTACACCCTCTGCATAAAAAAACTGCAGGAAAATGGTTTATTTATTACCAATGCTGGCAGTTACTATACGCCGGAAAAGCACTATCGATCCATCGCATCGATCCTTGAAACCGAAGGCATGCAGTCGCAGATCTTGCAAGCATTGATCCCAACCCTGGGGCACCGTGCCTGGGTATTAGCAGGCAGGGAGCTGCCTGATTTGAAGTCTCTCCAAGTCGATGTTCCTACGATGTGGTTCAATCAAGATGCCATTGCGCTGCTACAGGCAAAAGGAAAAGAATCTTATCCATTTTAGCAGAATCGAATGCATCTTTAATCCATGAACCACTGGCTCATTTCCAAACGCGTGGACTTATTGGTCCTACTACTTCCCGTGTGGGTGTGCTGGGCGGTCTTTTTTTTACTTCCAAGTTCCATTATTCAAGCTGATCCGCCTATTTGGGTGTGGGTGGTCTTCGTCGTTGGAATCGACGTCAGCCACGTTTGGAGTACGCTTTTTAGAACCTACATGGATAAAGAGGAGTTTCAAAACCATAAGAAACGCCTACTTCTCATCCCTCCACTCTGCTTTGCTGGGGCCTTTCTACTTTCTTCTGTTTCATTCGAATTCTTCTGGCGGTGCCTGGCCTATGTGGCCGTGTATCATTTCATCAAGCAGCAATATGGCTTCATGCGGATCTATAAAGCCAAAGCAAGAGATTTCCGCCGAAAAATCTTCAACGATAATTTTATCATTTACCTGTCCATGCTGTATCCGGTCCTGTACTGGCACCTTAATCTGGATCGTAATTTCAATTGGTTCATTGAAAACGACTTCCTTCAGCCCCAACTTTCTGAAGGACTATTAGCAGGTTTCAACTGGATTGGGAATGCACTATTCATAGGCTTGCTGACGGCCTGGCTGATCGAAGAGCTACTCCGAAAGGGTTCAATTGCACTCGGAAAAGTCCTCTGGGTCCTGACCACGGCTGGCAACTGGTTTATCGGCATCGTGTACTTCAACTCCGACCTGGTGTTTACCGTCACCAACGTTGTGGCACACGGAATTCCTTACCTTGCTCTCGTGATCTTCTATCAAAATCGAAAGCACAGCTTGCTGAAGAAAAGTACCAATGTGCTGAAATATGGACTGACGGTGGTGGGTGTGGTACTGCTGCTCGCACTTTCTGAAGAATACCTTTGGGATTTCTTTGTATACCAGGAAAATACCACCTTTTTCTCCAGCTTCCTTGCCTATCCGGACCAGGCATTTAGTCTTGGATGGCAGCATCTGGCTCTTGCATTGCTATCGGTCCCACAAACCACGCATTACATTCTGGATGGGTTTATCTGGAAAAACAACAGCTCCAATCCACACCTTAAAACTGTTTTGCTGGGATGAAAAGAAGAGAGTTCCTTAAATACGGTTCCGCAGGATTGACGCTTCCATTCTGGTTGCAGTATTGTGACTTTCCAGGCACCTCCTACCCGGTATCACTGCATTCCGATCACCATACCGGGCATCTATTGTTTCAATCCACCAATTGGAAGGCAGTCCGGATGGATGCTATTGAAGTAGCAATAGTGGG
>CAZQDI010000241.1:0-3620 GCA_964591785.1 uncultured Roseivirgaceae bacterium | reverse complement strand
GGACAAGATCTTAAGTGTTGAACAATGGGGAAGTAATCCCTGGCAGACCATGCAAGCAGCCTTTTACGGCTGTACGAACCTGGTTGTCAATGCTAGTGACGTTCCAGATCTGTCAGGATTAATCAATCTAAGAGAGATGTTTCGCGGAGCTATCAGCTTCAATCAATCGATTGATTCGTGGGACGTTAGCAATATCGTCAACTTTTATGGAATGTTTTTCGATGCTTCCGCGTTCGATCAGCCGTTAAATAGTTGGACTATAACCAATGCTTCTGAGATGTCAAATATGTTCCGTGGGGCATCCAGTTTTAATCAGCCACTCAATAATTGGAACACTACTGGTGTGTCAGGAATGCAGCTTATGTTTCGAGATGCCAGTAGTTTCGACCAAAACATTGATTCTTGGGATGTCAGTGCTGTTTCTAACTTTTCGGGAATGTTCGAAGGAGCCTCGAGCTTCAATCAACCGCTCAATAGTTGGACGACAACACTGATGACCGACATAGGAACGATGTTTAATGGAGCGGCAGCATTTAACCAGCCTCTAGACAACTGGGATGTAAGTGGTACAACTACCATGGATTTTACATTCCTAGGAGCCTCAAGTTTTGACCAAAATTTAGGTACCTGGGATGTGCAATCTGCCACCAACATGAGCGACTTTCTTAGCAATACCGGGATGTCTAAAACCAACTACAGCAATACGTTGGTTGGTTGGGCAGCCTTGCCTTCTTTGCAATCGGGAGTTTCTTTTCGGGCACTGGGCCTTACCTATAATTCAGCGGGGCTGACGGCAAGAAATACGCTCGCAAATCCACCGAATAATTGGGACATGCAGTCGGGGGATACGTTTGCACCGGATATTACGGTCACGAATACAAATGATTCCGGAGCAGGCTCCCTTAGGCAGGCAATAGAAGATGCCAATGCCAGTCCCGGATGTACGATACTTTTTAATATTCCAACCAGTGATCCGGGTTGGGATGGGACCTATTGGACCATCACTCCAGCCACGGTGCTTCCGACGATTACAGGAGATGGGACCATTGTGGATGGATACACCCAGCCGGGCTCATCGGTAGCCACTGTTGGAGTACCTGCTGAGCTAAGGATTGTCGTCAATGGTAGTTCATCCAATAACACCACCATGACGATCAATGGGAATAATATCACGATTAGAGGATTGGTGGTACAAAATGCCCCGTTCAATCTATCAAACATTTATGTCGCAAATGGCACAGGCTCCAAGATTGAGGGATGTTACCTGGCTACCACACCTGACGGATCAGACAAAGATGCAAGCACCAGCGAGGGCATTTCCATCCAAAACAATTCGACCGATGTAGTAGTGGGAGGCACCACTCCTGCTGAGCGCAATGTAATAAGTGGAAATACCGGTGTTAGCCTTTCAGAAGATTTGTCTAATGTGCAAATCATTGGAAATTATATTGGTGTACAGCCCGATGGAGTTTCGCTCATGCCCACACCCACCCGGGGAGGTGTCTACGTCAACCTAAATCCGGCTGGCAGTGTAATCATCGGTGGTACTAATGCGGATGAAGGAAACCTAATAGCTGGGAATGGGCTTTTTGCAGAAGATGGACTCAGTACCTTCGATACAGAAGGTACCATCACCATCCTTGGTAATTCCTTTTATGAAAATTCGGGGTTAGGTATTGATATTAATAGCGACGATGTGACCTCCAATGATGGCTTTGAGGAACCGGATGAAGTGCAAAATTTCCCGGTAATTTCGAGTGCAGGGCAGGCCGGAGATGACTTTAATGTTCAAGGTACCTTAATCAGTACCCCAGCAACAGACTACCGCATCGAGTTTTTCAGTAATGGAGCAGCTGACCCTTCAGGGTTCGGGGAGGGAGAAGTTTACCTTGGTTTTGTCAATGCTACCACGGACGGGGTTGGATCCGCTACATTCGACGCAAATCTTACTTCAGTTTCAGTTCCTGCAGGTTCGTTCATCACTGCTACAGCGACCCCTTTTACGACGGGACCAGTGTATGGCTCCACTTCCGAGTTTAGCCAAGCGTTTCAAACGGCTCTTCCGTTTATCACCACGTGGGTCACCTCGGACGGTACCATCACGATTCCGACAACCGGAGGCGGGTATAATTACGATGTTTCCTGGACCAATCTTACGAACTCAGGAGTGGGTGAGGGCAGCTTAACAGCACAGGCAGGCGATGCCGTGCTGTCAGGACTTGAAAACGGCAGTACCTATCAAGTCGAGATTTCTGGTGATTTTCCCAGGATATATTTTAACAATGGAACGGAAATAGACAAGATCCAGACCATCGAGCAATGGGGAGGAATTGCCTGGTCAAGCATGGCAAATGCATTCTATGGTTGTGCAAACCTCACTTACAATGCCTCCGATGCACCCGATTTATCATCCGTTGTCAGCATGAATTTCATGTTTTTCGATGCGAGTTCATTCAACGGAAACGTGACAAGTTGGGATGTGAGCAATGTCACTGATTTCAATGGGGCATTTGGAAATGCTACTTCCTTCAACAACGGAGAATCCCCAGGTGGGACTACTGCACCTCTGGCCTGGACCGTCAATACCACACCTGCAGCAAATGTTACGATGAATGGTATGTTGGGAGGCGCAACTGTCTTCGGACAAGATGTAAGCAGTTGGGATGTGAGTGAGGTGGAGGATATGGCAGGTTTATTCTCGGCAAATGCCTTCAATCATGATTTAAGTGCGTGGGCCTCGGAGCTTGGGAATGTCACTTCCATGGGAAATATGTTCCTGGATAACACCGTCTTTAATCAGGATCTCAGTTCCTGGGACGTAAGCAATGTCGTCAATTTTAATGGCATGTTTAACGGAGCAACAGCATTTAATAATGGTGAAGCATCTGGTAGCTCTACCGCACCACTTAGCTGGACCATCAACACGACACTTTCCGCAGGTGTTACCATGACCAGCATGTTCCAGGGAGCTAGTGCTTTCAACCAAAGTTTGGCGAGTTGGGATGTAACGGAGGTGACCAGCACGTTTGCGATGTTTCGCGATGCACCGTTATTTAATCAGGATATTGGCGGCTGGAATGTTGCCAAGGTAACCACGATGCAATGGATGTTTTTCAACGCTTCAGCATTCAATCAAGACATCGGATCCTGGGACATGAGCAGTGTCACTAACATTTTCTCGATGTTTAATAACGCGGCAGCCTTCAACAACGGGGGCCAACCCCTCACCTGGACTGCAGGTACCGGTATTTCGGGGGTAATTAGTCTGAACAGCGTTTTTGCGAATGCCTCTTCATTCAATCAAAATATCAATACATGGGACGTAAGCAACGTCATCACCATGGCGCAGACTTTCCAGGGGGCTTCCAGTTTTAACCAAGACCTCGACTCCTGGGATGTGAGTGCTGTAACAAGCATGAATAGCATGTTCCAGTTAGCCAGTAGCTTCAATGGAAACATTACAGGATGGATAACTACCAGTGTCCAGGACATGCGAAACATGTTTAGCAGTGCAACGAGTTTTAATCAGGATATATCCGGGTGGACCACGTCTGCAGTAACCCAGATGAGCACCATGTTTGTGAATGCGGATGCCTTTAATCAACCCATTGGTGGCTGGA
>CAZQDI010000240.1:0-3650 GCA_964591785.1 uncultured Roseivirgaceae bacterium | reverse complement strand
ATCATTATGCGTTACCCGAACCGGTACGCTGATCAGATCGAGCGCCATCATTCGCTTCATGTACCTTCTGAAAAATTGCATCTCCTTGGTCACCGCAGCTAATTTCTCTTGCGAGGCATGCTTGCCGGCGCTGGCGAGCTGTCTCAATCGTCCTTCTACCTGATGGAAATTGGGCAATGTTTCGTAGAGATCATCCACTGCAACATTGGCAGTTAGCCGATGAAATCGGCCGATGGCTCTTCCAGCCTCTTCCGCCACAGGTAGCGATTCGGTCGAAGAATAGGTGATCGAGTTCGGAATGAACTGCATTACCCGCCACATTGCTCCTTGCTCATCTTCAAAAAGGTCACTCCCACTGGACGTCTTCCTCAGCTCCGGCACGGTATACTTACGATCTGAGCGCAATGCCGCATGTACCAGGCGAATGTTATGCATTAGCTTTTCAGGTGCTTGGAAAATGTCGGTATTCAGTTGCTGCACAATGAAAACACCCTCAGGAGCGCTGACCTTGACCGTCTGGTTGATCAACCCGGCACTGATGGGCAAAGCGATGGAACCTGATGAAATGTTGAAGGCCTTCAATACGGTTTCGGGAATCGATGCCTGCATGCGTTTCGGGTACGTCCCATCGGCAATGAGTCCTGCCAGGCGCTCTTTCATGGTCGATCGATCCTTTGGGTACGTCAGTCCGGCCCACGTACTGGGAGTCGGCCGGTTCCAGACCCGAATCTTTCCGGCATCCACTTCCTGCTGGATTACGTCAGGTAGAAACAACTCACTCGTCGCGTTACGCAAGGCTCCCGCAGAATGCATAAGTGCCTGCTCGATAGAATTCATAATGGATGGCTGCAGCACCCAACAGTTCATGGAGACAGGGGCATCCGCCGCAAAAGCAGATCCAGTTACCTGATCGACGATTCTCCCTGCTTTTGACCGAATGGACTTGTATTCCACTACCTTTTTCAATCTGTCTCGATCGACTTCACAGACCCCACGAGATACCCCACCATGTGGGGACAAGGTCTGCTTCAACTGATACGTAATGATCCCGAAGTCATTTGAATTTCTTTTGATCGCATTCAAAACGTACGCGGCGTCGCGAAGAGCAGCTCTGCCATACAGGTCGTCGGCATTTAAGGTGACAAATGGTGCCTGGATGGCTTCCCTTGCACACCAGACCGCATGGGCAGTGCCCCAGGGTTTGGTTCGGCCCTCCGGCACCTCAAACGGCACATCCGTAAGTGACTGACCCACGCAGGTCAATTGAATGGCAGCGGGTAGTCTTTCCTTGACGTGGGACTCAATGGCTGTCCTCGCCTCCGGCTGGGTAATAACGACCAACTCGGTGAAACCCTCCAACAATGCATCGTAGAGGTTGTATTCAAGCAACCACTCGCCATTCGGCCCGAGACCGTCGAATTGTTTCGCTCCGCCATAGCGGGAACCCAAACCCCCTGCCAGAATGACTAATACCATTGCTCATTGAAGTAAACTCAATGATACGACAATTCGAGATTTCTAACCCACACGTTTTTCATACACGGCCTCTTGTTTCATGTGCGCAGGCCAGAAGCTGGATGGTGTTCTTCCTTGCAGGACCTCTTCCATCAGATCCAGGTGGGTATGCCAACCAGCCAGGGTGCCCACTCGGGCATCACGGGTGTCCGCCAGGTTTTCATGCGTCAGCGTCAACTTGACCTGATCCCCTTGCGGTTCCAACTTAAAAGTGACCAATCCCTCCCACTCGATGACGAACAGGTGTGGCTTTTCAGCTTTTACAATGACCGCCTTGGACTCAAAGCCGTCGCCATAGTCCTGGTATTTCTCGGGGGCGGGGTGTGGCGGTGAGCCCAGCTGAGAATTGTAAAAAACAAACTTGATCTCCTTCCCCGGGATCAAATCCGAAGTGCCTCCGCAAAACCATTTTTCTCTTTTTTCGGCATCGGTCAGGTAATCCCAGACTCGCTCGATCGGCCCCGGCAGGAGCCGCTGAAATTGAAGGGTCTGGGGATTGAGTAGGGTCCCATTTCTGTCCATAGTAAGTAGTATTTATGTGTTGTTGTCTTCTTCTCTCAAAAGGTTTTCCAGGGCATCAAGCCGTTGATTCCAGAAGCGTCGGTACTGATGAACCCAGAGCGCAATCTCGCCAAGCTTACTGAGATCCGCATGGCAGTAGCGCTCACGCCCTCGCTTTTCTTCTTTGACCAACCCGCACTCCCGCAAGATTTTCAAATGTTTGGACACTGCCGGACGGCTGACCTCAAATTGATCAGCCAGCTCATTCACCTTCAGCGGTCCATTCGACACCAACCCAATGATCTCCCTTCGGATGGGATCCGCAATAGCCTGAAAAACGTCTCGTCGCATAACTTGTAACCTTTTGGTTACAATTATAAGTGAATCCCACAAAAGAAACCAAATGGTTACTTATTTTATACATGAGAGGATTTACTCATCTTTGCGCCTATGTCTTCCATGAACGACACCATCACGGCATTGGCTACCCCTCCCGGGCTGGGTGCACTGGGCATCATTCGTGTTTCCGGACCCGACACTTTGACCATTGTCAATGCCCTTTTCAGAGGAAAAGACCTGACCAGGGTCCCGTCTCATACCATTCACCTCGGAACGATTCGAGACGATGCAGGGTTGATCATCGATGAAGTGTTAGTCTCACTATTTAAAGGACCCAACTCATACACCAAAGAGGACGTCATCGAAATTTCCAGCCACGGCTCTCCGTACATCCTCCAGCAGCTTCTGCAATTGCTGGTCAGCAACGGCGCCCGGCTGGCCAAGCCCGGTGAGTTCACCCAAAAAGCCTTTCTGAACGGCCGGTTTGATCTGGCACAGGCCGAAGCAGTGGCTGACCTGATTGCGTCTGAAAATGCCTCCATGCAACAAACGGCAATGAAGCAGATGCGGGGCGGGTTTTCGGATGAGATCAAAAACTTACGTGAGGAACTGATCCACTTTGCCTCCATGATTGAGTTGGAGCTTGATTTTGCCGAGGAAGACGTCGAGTTTGCCGACCGAGCAGGGTTGATTGCCCTGATCCATAAAATCCAGGTATTGGTGGGTTCCTTGATTTCTAGCTTTGAATACGGCAATGCGATCAAGCACGGCATCCCCACTGTCATCGCCGGGAAACCCAATGCCGGGAAATCCACCCTACTCAACGCGCTGCTGAACGAAGAGAAGGCCATTGTCTCTGACATTGCCGGCACCACCCGCGATTTCATTGAAGACCAGATCTACCTGGAAGGAGTTGCCTTTCGATTCATTGATACCGCCGGACTGCGGGAAACGGAGGACACGGTCGAGCAAATTGGGGTGCAGCGTACGTTGGAAAAAATGCAGGAAGCCAGCCTGATCATCTACCTGATCGACCTGGCCAACGACACTGCAGCTTCGATCTCGGAGCAGTTAAATGAACTGAAGGCGTCCAAGGTCCCTTTCCTGGTGGTTGGAAACAAGGAAGATGAAGCGAAGGACCCCTTAAAGCAAGCCCTCCAGGACGAGGCACCCATTCTCATCTCCGCCAAAAGCAAGACCCACCTGGACGACCTAAAATCGCGGTTAAAAGCCTTTGTCCTGGAAACCAAAAATCAGAGCGACACCATTGTGACGAATGCACGGCACCTGGAAAG
>CAZQDI010000239.1:0-3774 GCA_964591785.1 uncultured Roseivirgaceae bacterium | reverse complement strand
GACCACCGTCTCTTTAATGATCTCCGTATAGCCTGTGGCATTGTATAGCTCGAACAGGATCACATAATACCCCATGGGGGCCATGGCCCCACGATTGAGCTCTCCATCCCAGCGGAGAAAGCCAGTCGTGCCTAACAGCTCCCCATTCGCCAAATTCTTAACCAATCTGCCGTTGTGATCATAGATCTTGACGTTGGCAAACACCCCGGATCGCGCAAATTGGTAAGAGATGGTCGTGAAATCTCGACCCAAACCAGCATTTCCCGGAATAAATACCTTCGGATCCACCTCAATCACACTACTCGGTGCTCCTACAACGGTAGCCTGCGAATTTGCATAACCAGGAGTTGCAAATCCCACCGCACTGGATGCTGATCGCCAGTTGTTCGGATTATTGGTGGGTTCATTGAAAGATAGTCGTTCCAGCGAGACACCATCCACATCTTCCAGCAGACTGTAGTGATAATCCTGATCATAAAAGAACGACTCCAGGACCTGCCGATCCTGATTCAAAAGTACCACGTTGCCAGTGTCGTTCGAATAAACCGGCAAGGTCGGCAGCTCCCTAAATTGATCGGCTTTGCCTTGAGGGTAGTTTGTCAAGAGCAGGCTGGCATCACTGGTAAAGACGAGGTATTCAAATGGATTGATGACCAATGGATCCGAGGCAATCGTGATGCCATCACTGACCCCACCGTTCGCTATTCGTGCCAACTGCCAACGTTGCAAACTCAGGTACTTTTCCGAGTCGTTGTAGATCTCCACAAAATCGACCCCGTTGCTGCGAGGATTAAACAGCACCTCACTCAGCTTGACCTCCCCAACCTGTGCTTCAAGCGGCCATGCAAAAACTGCCTGCAACTGGTCCGACTCGTTGCCCAAACAATCTACGATCCGGCTAAGCCCCAGGGAATACGGAAGATTAGCCTGCAACTCTTCATCGAGTGCAATGAAAATCGAGTGCGGGTAGCGGAAATCCAGATATGGAGACCCCACATGCACTGCCGGCTCTAACTCGTAGCGCATCAGGCCAACAGAGGTGGGGTCAATTTTTTCAGAAAAATCGATTCTCAGTGTGTCCGCAGCTATGGCTACAACCTGATGTATTTCTGGCCCGAAATTGTCAGGAATAGCTTCTTCAAAGGAATTGGGAGTCCCGGGAGTTCCTCCTGCCGAATGCAGTGAACTGCGCCAGTTCACTCCACTTTCCAAGCAGGGGTTACGGAGGTCCACCAGCTCCAACGCGTACCCACCACCGGACTTATCCGTATCTTGCCATGCAGGATCGTAGGCTAAGGAAGTGATCAACTGATCCCCATGCGTCAGCATCAGAAGCTCGCCGGAGTTATTCAGGGATGGAAATCCGGTCAGTCCGATAGTGGCTGCTTCGAACTCGGACACTGCTGAAGTGCTTGTTACTACATAATAGGTCTGCGGCTTCAGGCTAACGACTGGAAAATCTGAAAAACCTGTCGCATCAACAAGGCGCATTCCAGCCGTAGAAATCAGGGCCGAGCTTGCATTGAAGATTTCGAGGTATTCGCGCTCGGGAAGTCCAAGAGCTGGGCTTTCATCGTACATGACCTCGGTAATAATGACTTCATTGAAGGAGGGTGACCGACCGATCCCAAAGGAAATGGTGGTACGCTCCAACATATTTCCTGAGCAATCCATTAAGTCACTCATCACCACCTCATAGGTCTCCCCGACTTCCGGTGGTTGGGAAAAGTACAGCTCAACAGCGGTCGGATAATTACCTTTTACAATAATTTCATTGATCGTAAGACCAGCAGTGCAGTAATGCCCGGTATCCAGGAGTGAACTCCCATCCATGATCTCCGAAAAATGCAGTACCAAAGCCTCTGAATAGCCGAAGGACGTCAAGGTAGGATTGACGGTATCCTGCGTTTCATCAAAAACAGAGTTACGCCTTCCAGGAGTAAAGCCTTCGGGATCGATGGAGGGACGGTAACTAAGAAAAGTGATGCACGGATCGTCGGGGTTGACAAGCTCCTGGGCAATCCCCTCTTCAACGATCGTCCCATACTCCAAGAAAGCCATCCTCTCGCCATTCGAATTAGCTACTTCAATCAGGTCATTGTCGTTGTTCAGGGTCAGGCTGGGAATGGGGTAGGATTTGCCATATTGGGAATAATCGATCGTAGCGTCTTCATCGTAGATCAGGGCATAGTCTCCCGGACCCAGCACGAGCTCTATGAAGGGCGGCGAAGTGGAAGATTCGTCGCTGATGGTCCAGTCAGCCAGTGAAATGAATTTTTCGGATCGATTGTACAGCTCGACGAAGTCATCTTGACGATGGAACGGGTCACTGAGAAACTCATTGATGACAAGATCTCCGGGTTGGGCAACCTGTGTCTCATAGTAGGTAAATGGCAACATCGCAGGTGTCATTTGATTTCCAAAAAAATCACGAAGGTGGTCCACCGTCAGTGTGTTAGGCTGATTCCCTACCAAGTCTCGAACGAATAGTTGCACCTCCATTAAAGGATCTAAACGGACCGAATCAATGCTTCCCACTGCTAGCTGGTAGTTTGATAATAGGGCGGCAGAAGCTGGATCCAGCGGTTCGTTGAATGTCAGTTGCAAATGATGCGCATTGAGCACCTCGATGCGCTCAATGGTTGGGGCTAATGAATCTGGCGAGGGATCAAAAATTGAATTTTGAAGTCCTGGGGTACCCCCATGGCTACTCACACTGTTCCCATAATTGGATTGCAGATAAAATGGCACTAACGGATTGATCTGCTCAATGCTGATCCCATCATGGGTTTGAGCGTATCCTACAGAATCGATAAGAACGCCATTGCTCATGCGCAATGCGGCATGATCCGAACTGTTATTGAAGTTGGGAAGCTCAACCTCCTGGGTAGGTACCTCTGGATCAAAATCGCTGGCATTGGAGGTTAACACCAAATAACCATGGGGTCGTAATACGGTACTTTCCAACGTGATCGGCACTCCATTGGCATCGGCAATCGTCCATCCCTCCAAGTCAAAAAATTTGTCATCGGTGGCATTCCAAAGCTCCACATAATCCTGATCAATGGGATTGCTGCCACCTTGGTTTGCATAGAGTTCGTTCATAACCACCTCCCTGAAATGGGGATCCGAAAGAGCCAGATAGATGAATTTTTGCCCAGTAATCTCGATTGAATTTCCGCTTAGATCCAGAATGTTGGCGACCTGTAGGAAATATTCTTCTCCGTTTATCAATGGGGACGTACCCAGTTCCACAGCATTCGGCGCGACGGGCTCCACACGGATCACTTCTACTCCCTGGTCGACCGAGTAGTTGGAGGGATCAACTGCAGAGATGGAATCCAGTGGTTCACTGAACGTCACCGCGATTCGATCAGATGCAACAGCCTGTACCGATAAAAGTGCGGGGGGCAACGTATCGCTAACTGAAATACCAGCAATCACGAAGTCATCGTAAAAGAAAAGGTCATTGCGGGTACTTGTATGAAAGCTTACCACTCCAAAAAAGGAAGTGCGAGTAAAGGCATTGTCCGTAAAAGCCGGACCTTCAGATTCAAAGGAAGTGCCACCTGTGGGATCGGAAAAAATCTGCCAGCTTCCATTTTCATTTCTGATGATCCGTACTCTGGCCAAAAAATTACCTGTATATGCATTGGCACCGGTAAAGAGTAAGGTCTCTGAACTTCCTTCCTGCCGATAGAATTTGATTGCATCCGCTCCAGATTGTCCAACCTCAATGAAATATCCGTTGAGTTCTGCCTCTAAATTGGACTG
>CAZQDI010000238.1:0-3775 GCA_964591785.1 uncultured Roseivirgaceae bacterium | reverse complement strand
ATAACAAAGCTCCTCAAAAGAGGAGCTTTTTTTGTTTAATAGAACTTGAAGTTACATTACACGTTGATTTTCAAAAACACATAGATTTTGAATGCTATTTGGCTTCTAAGCATCATACTCCTCGTTCCAGTTTTTGTTCATCTTTTCTCCTTTCGTCGAGTAAAGAAATATTATTTCTCTAACCTCAAATTCATAACAAAAGCGACAACAAACGCAAAATCAAGGTCGAGGCTTAAACATTTGTTGGTCCTATCAAGCCGTTTTTTGAGCTTTCTGTTTTTACTACTCCTATTTTATCAAATATTTCGTTCTCAGGAAAGTAACGGGCCGGTCAAGTACGATGAAATTTATTTGGATACATCCCCTAGCATGTATATTGATTTTGAATCTAATCGTTCAATTGATGAAGCGAATAGTTTGCTTTCCTCCTTAGGTATTGCTGAGAACGAAATCACATCTGAAAGAAGACGGTTACCCAATAGCTCGACAATAATTAGTGATTTTCAAGGGATTACCTATGATTTCCTGGATAACTTGGTAGCTGATTCTTCTTTCACAAGATCATTTATTTTGACGGGAGATTTATCTTCTTACAAAAATGCTTTTATCGATTCAATGAGAGTTGATTTCAACCCCGATGATTTTTCGCAGTTAAGAGTAGAAGTTTTTCCGAATGTAACTGACAATTTGCTTAACGGAAACCTAATATTTCGACTATTGCATAAGGGAAGACAGCTGTCATCTGTCGTAAGTTCAGTCAAGGGAAAACAAAAAATTGATTTTGATATCCCTGTCAGCCTAAACGGAAATTTTGTAATTCAGATTGATGGTGATAATGTATTATACGATAACGAGTTTAGGTTCACGGTAGCTGAGAGAAAGAAACCAAAAATTGTTCTCTTAGGTGCCGGAAGGAACGTTTTTATCCAAAATGTTTTTGCTAATGAAAACCTCTTTGTCACTCACAATATGAGTAACAACGACCTCGATTATCGCCTGCTGGAAGAAGCTGATGTGATAATAATTGACAATACATCGGCTCTTGCCTCGGGTGTTATTTCTCAGTTGGAAAACAAGACTGTTGTTTCAATTCCAGCATATGAAAATTCCGATAATGTGGTTTTGTCATGGATTGGTATCAGCACTGATCAAAACCTCGATAGTTTAAAATACGAAATAGATTTAGGTACAAATCACCCCCTTTTGTTAGGTATATACAGAAAGAAGGCCGTCTTGAATAAATTGCCAATTGCTTCGGCTAGCTGCATTTTAAGCGGAGATTTTGAGGACATTTTATTACTTAGGAATGGGATTCCATTTTTGGTAAAGAGTCCAACGAAACCATATTTTTATTTTAACACTTCATTTGATTTAAGGCAAACAGATTTCCCAACTCATCCACTTTTCCTACCTCTTTTCTACAAAATAGCACTATCGTCCACGAACAAAATCGATAGGACTTATTATTACCCGGGTGATATCGGTTTTATGAAAACAAGAGAGAAGAAAATCCCTCCAAAGCTGATTGCAGAAGGAGTTGAGCGAATTCCAGACTTTAGTTTTATTGAAGATGGAGTTTCGTTTTTAGTTCCAGACTTAGATCCTGGGTTTTACCAGCTAGTCACTCCCACAGATACTATGGGAATTTCCGTTAATCTAAAAGAAAGCGAGTCCGTGATGGAAGGAGCAACCATTGAAGGCCTACGAGATAGATATGGCCACCTAAGCCACGTAAACATACAAGGCACTGATGAACAGGAATTGACAAGAAACGATCATGACAAAAGACTTATGAATTATGCATTAATTTTGGTCATTTTCGTGTTAGTAACTGAAACCCTTTTCCATAAATACATTCGATGAGCTTATTGCTTAGAAATTGCCTCATTGTTGATCCTGAATCTCCAAAAAATCAGGAAAAGTGTAATATTCAAATTGAAGACGGCATCATTACGTCCTTAGATGGAAGTAAAGGCGAGAAGGAATTGGACCTTGAGGGAAAACCAGTAAGTCCGGGTTGGTTTGATCTTAATGCAAATTTTAATGATCCTGGAAACGAGCATAAGGAAGATATTAACTCAGGAGTTGCCGCTGCCGTAGCTGGTGGATTTACTGATGTTCAGGTAATATCAGATACAAATCCTCCTCTGGCAACTAAGTCTGATGTTGAATATGTTAAAAATCGGTCGCATCATAGCTTGGATTTATATGTCTCCGCCTCTTTAAGTGAGGGTATGAAAGGGGAAAATTTAAACGAGATTTTAGACTTGCACTCTGCTGGTGCGAGTTCTTTTTCAGATGGCGATTTTCCAATTTGGAATTCAGAACTGATATTAAAGTCTCTTCAATATACATCATTAAGGGATGTTCCTGTTTTTCAAAATCCCAGAGATATCCATCTAAGTAGCCACACTCAAATGCATGAGGGGAGGATTAGTACAATGTTAGGTATGAGAGGGGAACCATCAATCTCAGAGGTACTTGTTATCAAGAGAGATCTTGATATTCTAAGATATACTGGAGGGAAACTACATTTCAGTAAGATTTCGACATTGGATTCTGTCAATCTGATAGCCGATGCAAAGGCAGAAGGCCTCTCGGTAACGGCTGATGTAGCAATTCATAGTTTGCTGTTTACCGATGAATCTGTGCAAGACTTTGATAGTAATTTCAAAGCTGTCCCACCATTCAGGTCCGAAGCGGATCGAAAAGCATTAGTCGCTGGCGTCAATTCAGGCGTAGTAGATTGTATCTGTAGTAATCATCGTCCCCAGGATTTGGAAAGTAAGCAATTAGAGTACGATTTGGCTGAACCTGGTTCGCTATCCTTACAGACATTCTATTCGAACTATTTATCTCTTGAAAAAGAAATTCCATATGAAATATTTGTGCAGAGGATTACGACAGGTCCAAGGAGTATCTTAGGGCTACAAGAGGTATCAATTCGAGAAGGTATGCCAGCTAAATTAACAGTGGTTGATCCAACGTGTGAGTGGGTTTTTGATAGCAGTACTTGCTTTTCAAAATCAAAGAATACCCCTTTTTGGGGCAAAAAGCTAGCCGGTAAGGTCTATGGTACAGTCAACAACGGTCATTATAACTTTTGAATGATAAAGCAGACGCTTAAATATTCCATAATCTGTGGAGCTTTCCTTTCAGCCCTTTTTTTTGTTTCCTTAAAATTTGGAAGTAACCCAATATTGGATCAACGTCATTTGTTCTTTGATCTAGCTGTTTTCTTTTTGTTTATCTTCTTTGCTGGGAAAGAGTATAAAGATTTCAGAAAGGGAGGTATATTTTATTTCTGGCAAGGGATCAGTATAGGTATGATTGTGTTAATACCATCCATAATTATTTTTTCTATCTTCCTGGCTGTAATATTTCAGCAATATCCTGAACTAATAGAACAATACCGGGAAGGAGCCAAGTTGATGGTGGACACACAAAAGGAACTATATGTTGAAACCTTTGGTGAAGATGCAATTGAGGATCAGTATCAACAGATTAATTCGAGAACCTCATTTGAGATCATCCAAAGGAATGCGGTTTGGAAGGTGCTTACCGGATTTTTGGTTACTCCTGTTGTCTCAATAATATTAAGAAGAAAACCTAAATGATTTATTAAAATGGAAGAAACGTCACAACCGACAGTCAAGAGTACTGCAATTAAATGGGGACTTATCAATGGCTTGATTTCTATTATATTTTTTGTAATAGTAGATTTCGCTGGAATGGCCGGCAATCAATCACTTAGTTGGATCGGACTGGTAATATT
>CAZQDI010000237.1:0-3791 GCA_964591785.1 uncultured Roseivirgaceae bacterium | reverse complement strand
AGGTCCTCTTGAAAACCAACCAGGTAACATGTGTATCAGCAGACGATCCCTACCGCATTTACAGCTTTTCAACAGAACGTCAAAAAAGTGAAGCCGCGTGATTTTGCTAATGACTTTGTATTACCTTTAGATCAATCCTAAAACAAATAGAATGAGCACATTTAAAAAGTTCTTTATCAAAATTGGAATCGCTGCAATCATCATCCTAATTGCTGTTTTTGTTTTCCTGAACTTCGTGAACTTTAGTTCCGGTTATCGAGCTGGAGTGCCGATAAAAGTGAGCCATAAGGGCGTGCTATTTAAAACATGGGAGGGACAGTTAAACATTGGCGGATTGACCAATTCGGAACAAGGCGCCATTCCCACCACCTGGGAATTTTCTATAGAGGACGATAACCAGGAAGTCAGGGAAAAAATAGAAGAGGCAATCACAAAGGGCAAAAGGATTAAGCTCTCTTATGAAGAAAAATTTGTAAAATTCTTCTGGAAAGGAGACACAAAGTACTTCGCTAAAAAAGTAGAAATTCTCGAATGACAGCCCATGCCCCACCTTTTCTTTTCTGAGTGCAAAAATGATTGAGATCGGCATAGACAGTTTTGCGGCAGCTACGATCGAATCGCAAACCGGGCAATTTATTGACCCGGTGAAGAACATGAACCAACTGTTGGATCGAATCGAGTTTGCAGACAAAATGGGCCTACACTCTTTTGCCATAGGCGAACACTATAGAAAAGAGTTTTTGGATTCTGCCAATACGGTGATTCTGGCTGCAGCAGCGGCTAGGACTAACAAGATTCGCCTTGGCAGTGCAGTGACTGTACTGAGTTCGGCAGATCCTGTCAGGGTTTTTCAAAACTTCGCCACGCTCGATCTGATTTCAAATGGTCGGACAGAAATTGTGGCAGGAAGAGGCTCATTTACGGATTCTTTCCCTCTGTTTGGACTGGACATTCATGACTATAACGATCTATTTGAGGAAAAGCTCGAACTCCTATTGAAGATCCGCGACAATGAGTTCGTCACCTGGAACGGGAAATTTAGACCTCCATTAAGAAACCAACCTGTTTACCCCAGACCAGTTCAGGACCGACTACCGATCTACAGAGGCGTTGGTGGAACGCCTGCTTCTTTTATCAAGGCAGGACAGCAAGGGCTACCACTTGTGGTGGCCGTTATTGGAGGCGAGACCAAACGATTTCGGCCACTCGTCGACCTGTATAAAGAGGCCTTCCTCGATGCTGGCCACCCCAAGGAGGAGATGAAGGTTTCCTTACATTCACTTGGCTTTGTAGGTAGCGACCATCAAGCGACTCTTGACGATTACTTCCCCGGATACGCCAGGATGTTTAATAAGGTGGGTGAAGAAAGAGGCTGGGCTCAGGTCACACGTGAGGGATTCGATTTTCAATCAGGCAAAGATGGCGCCTTGGTAGTAGGTGATCCTGAAAAGGTTGCTGAGAAAATAGTAAGTCATTCCAGGGCACTGGGAGGTATTGAGCGATTTACCTTTCAAATGGACAACCCGCTATTGACCCACGAGCAGTTGCTTAATTCCATCGAGTTAATTGGAAGTCAGGTAATCCCTAAAGTAAACGAACTATTGGCCTAAGATGAGCAAGTTTTCCGATGCAGCGACCTGAAAGTCGCTGAGCCGGACGCTTTCCCAGGTTTTCATTTTCCAGGCACTGTTCGGTGGCATTGCACCTCAGGCATATTCAAATGACTACAATTGAATGATGCATGGAATAGTATCAAGTGGTTAAACCTGATTACTTGAAAGATCAGCAAGAATAGAGAGAGCCACTCTTTGGCTTAAACTGTCAAAAGATTGGCATAAAGTGTCAAGATTTTCATACCGGGCAATTTCAATTTTACCTCCTCATTCAACAAAAAAAGAAGTTAAAATGAAACACAACATCTTAGTAATCGGTGGAACTGGTAAGACTGGTCGCCGAGTAGTAGAAAACTTGACTGAACAAGGACATCATGTCAATATCGGAACAAGACACAGCAGTCCAAAATTTGACTGGGACGATCCCTCCACGTTTGCATCTGCATTAAAAGGAATGGATCGAGCCTACATTGTCTATTATCCCGACCTGGCAGTTCCAGGAGCCAAAGATGCAATTACTGCTTTGACTGAAGTTGCCCTTAAGGAAGGTTTGGAAAAAGTAGTACTCCTTTCTGGCAAAGGGGAAACGGAGGCGGAAGCATGTGAAGAAATAGTAGCAAACTCCGGCTTAAACTATACTCTGGTAAGGGCCTCCTGGTTCAATCAGAACTTTAGTGAAGGAGCATTCATGGAATACATCCTGGCCGGACAATTGGCTTTGCCCATGCCTGAAGCCAGCGTTCCATTTGTGGACACCGATGATATCGCGGACGTAGCGACTGAAGCCTTGCTGAACGATGACTACAATGGTGAAATCCTGACTGTGACAGGACCAAGAAAATTGACTTTTGGTGAAGTGGCTCAAATCTTCAGTGATAAGTTGGGTAGGGCCATTCAGTATCAACCCATCTCAATGGGTGAATTCAAAGAAGGGCTCACCGCGGCCGGAGTGCCCGAATCGTTTATTTGGTTGCTGGGGTATTTGTTTACGGAGGTTTTGGGTCATTCTGAGAATCAGACCGTATCAACTGATGTCGAAAGGGTTCTGAATCGCAAGCCGATTTCCTTCGAAGAGTTTGTAGAAAACAAGGCTTCAGAAGGGGTGTGGAACCAAGAGGTGATCTCCTGAGAAAAGAAAAGGCCTTTCATTTTGCAATGAAAGGCCTTTCGGTTTTGTTGTTGCTTTCAGTAAGCTTCTGAAAACCTTGGGATGGGCCAGTGATCCTGAAACCCCTCCACCCAAAAGTTTGTTGCCAATTCGTCCTCGGTACTTAAGCACTGTTCTAAATCTGCCCTAATTCCTTCCTCGTCCATGTCCTGCCCGATAAAGACAATTTCATTTTTACGATCTCCAAATCTCTTATCCCATCCAGATTCAATGTAATCCTGATTTTCAATGAAACCTGCATACTGCACTCGTTCCTTGAATGGCATACTACTCCACCATACACCCGCACTGTCCGCTTTAAGAGATCCACCTGCCTGTCCCCAGATCAACGCCTGATCAGGACGTGAAGCCATCCAAAAGAGTCCTTTGCTTCGAATAATCGTATTTGGGAATTTCTCTTCCACATAACTAAAGAACCGGACCGGATCGAACGGTCTTCGGCTTCTATATACAAATGAACTGATGCCATACTCTTCGGTTTCTGGCGTATGTTCCTCCTTATTCAACTCTTCCAGCCATCCTGCACTTTGCTCTGCTTCTTCGAAATCAAAAAGCCCGGTATTCAAAATCTCCTTCGAGCTGACCTTGCTATAGGAAGTCTCAATGATCTTTGCCTTGGGGTTTAGTTTTTTGATGGTTGACCGAAGTAAACCAAGCGTGTCCGGACTCACTAGATCTGCCTTGTTTAAGACAATGACATTGGCAAACTCCACCTGATCCGTTAAAAGATTAACGATGGTCCTTTCGTCTCCCTCCATGTCCGTCAAATCTCGGTCCATTAATAGCTCGGGGCTTCCAAAGTCATTGAAGAAGTTAAAGGCATCTACGACCGTCACCATGGTGTCAATGTAGCTGAACTCAGAGAGGTCGATTCCGTTTTCTTCATCAACGAAACTGAACGTCTGGGCTACAGGCACTGGCTCACTTATTCCGGTACTTTCAATTAAGAGATAATCAAATCGGTCCTCTTTTGCCAAGCGTTCCACTTCGACCATTAAGTCCTCTCGGAG
>CAZQDI010000236.1:0-3800 GCA_964591785.1 uncultured Roseivirgaceae bacterium | reverse complement strand
CACCGACGTTTCATCGAGTGAGGCCTGGCTGTATTCCTGACGAATGGAAGCAACATCTTCCTTCATGGTATGTACGTTTTACTAAGAAAAGTTGTTAGTTTGTCGTTTGTCAAATAATGAACAAAAGTACCTTTAATCGAAGATCGCTTGGGTACAATTGAGATATTTGTTTTCATAAATAAGGCTAAAATTAGATGAAGTTTAGGATTGATTTGACCGTAGAGTCAAAACCAGCATGGGTAGCAGCGGTGATGAATGACTTTGATGCTTTTTTGCAAGATCATGCGGATTGCGAGCGGAAAGCTTCAGGAATGGCTTTGAGCCTCGTCGCAAAATATCCGAATCGAACAGAGATTATTCCTGAGCTTATTGATACCTCTGTCGAAGAGCTTGAACACTTTCGAGATGTCTATGCCATTATGCAGAGCCGTGGAGTACAGCTGAATCATTCCATCCCGAAAGATATTTACATTCAAGATCTGATCAAGATCTGCAGAGATGGCAGAGAAGAACGGTTTATGGACCGGCTATTGCTGGCTTCCTTGGTCGAAACCCGAGGTGCCGAGCGGTTTAGGTTGGTCTATGAAGCCTTGGAGGAAGGTGATTTGAAACAGTTCTATCATCGACTTTGGGCATCAGAAGCGCGGCACGGTGAGGTATTTGTCCGAATGGCCTTAAACTATTTTGATGAGGATCCGGTATATAGTAGATTGGAAGAAATGAAAGCGCAAGAAGGAGTGATTTTAGATCAGCTAGAGATCAGACCCGCATTACATTAATGGATTATTTTGCTACAGATCAACTCATCGAACCTGAACGAGGGGATTTACTTATATCGGAGCCCTATCTTCCTGATCCAAATTTCGATCGTACGGTGGTCTATTTGTGTGAGCATGACGAGAACGGCACCTTTGGCTTTGTATTAAATAAACAGGCTCAAATCAAGGTATCTGATGTTGTTGATGAAGTGAGTTATGAAGCAGATCTGTTCGTGGGTGGACCGGTTCAACAAGACACCTTGCATTACCTTCATAGAGATCCCATACTTTCAGAAAGTGCCATCATGGTAAAGAATGATATTTTCTGGGGGGGAAACTATGAGTTGCTGCTGGAGCAATTAAACACAAAATCTATCGCTGCTCAAGATATCCGATTCTTTGTAGGATATTCAGGATGGGCTCCGGATCAATTAATGGATGAAATGAAGGCAAAATCGTGGATCGTATTAAAAGGCGCCACGCAAGAAATGATTTTTGATTGGGACAACCAAGCACTATGGAAAGAGTGTCTCAAAACCATGGGAGGAAAGTTTCGTCTCATGTCCAACTATCCTAAAGATCCAAGAATGAATTAGGGTATTTGGTTAGCTTTGTGTCTTACCAATAATAACCGGGTCCAATAGAATGGAGAATGCTGAGAAGTTGCAGAAGATTTCACAGGAAGAAAGTGAAACTTCTGATGATGTTCAGAATAATGCTGAATTAAGTAATGAAGAAGTAAAACAAGGTGGAGAGGAATTAGAAAATCCTGTTTCAGATGCCCCTCAGGCAACTGAGCAGGTAACAGATGCCACTCCCACCTCCGAAGCGACCAACCCGCCAGAAGAGGTTCAACCCGAACCTCAATCCTCCAATGAACCGACTACGCCATCGGAAGATGCTACAGATGAAGTCCCCGCAGTTCAGGAGGTAGTCGAGTCTGAGGCCACTCCTGAGAGTGAGCCGGAAATACAGGAATCTGGGGTCGCCGAAGAGACAGTTGTTGCTGCAGCCTCTGATGAGGCGAGTGAAGCGTCTGTAACAAACGAAGAGGTGGAAGAAGCTGAGGAAGAGGACCAGGATCATGAAGAAGAGCTAGAAACGTTTGATTTTGAGCATGCGGATAAAGCAGAACTTCTATCAACACTGAAAAGTGAGAAGAATGAGGAAAATTTCAAACGACTTGATAATCTCCTGAAAGCGATAAAGCCCCGATTCGATGAGCTGTATGAAATTGAAAAAAATGAAGCACTTCAACGCTTTGTGTCAGAGGGAAACGAGGCGGATGACTTTCAATTTCATAGTGATGAAGGAGATAAGGAGTTTATTGCCCTCTATGGTCAGCTAAAATCAAAAAGAAATAAGCATTACAAGGAGCTCCAAAATCAGCGAGATGACAACCTCAAAAAGAAGGAAGGTTTACTGGAGCAATTGAGAGAGATTGTTGACGGGGAAGAGTCGACTCAAAGTATCAATGCAGTGAAGGCGATCCAGGAAGACTGGAAAAAAATAGGTCCTGTTCCGGGTGCTCAGAACAAGACCTTATGGGCAAGCTACAATGCGTTGTTGGATCGATACTATGATCATCGGAGCATTTATTTTGAGCTAAAAGACCTTGATCGAAAGAAGAACTTAGAAAAGAAGCAAGAGCTTTGCGGAAAAGCAGAAGCATTGGCGGAGATGGAAGACTTGAAGTCTGCGATCGTACAATTGAATGATCTTCACGATGAATATAAGCATATTGGTCCGGTTCCGAAGGACGATCAGGAGGATCTTTGGCAGCGATTTAAGGCCGCCTCTGATGCGATTTATGCTCGAAGAAAGGTGTACTTTGACGGACTCAAAGTGGAGTTTGAGGCTAATCTCGTTAAGAAGCAGGAATTGATCTCTGAAGTGGAGGCTTTTCTTTCTTTCAGTTCTGATCGGATCACGGAATGGAATGCCAAAACCAAGGAATTATTGGAGTTGCAGAAGCGGTGGGAGGCGATCGGAGGCGTGCCTCGAGAAAAGGCTAAGGAGATCAACCGGGCTTTTTGGAATTCATTTAAGAAGTTCTTTAGTCATAAGAATCAATTCTTCAAGTCGTTGGAAGGGCAGCGCGAAGAAAATCTTGCAAAAAAAGAGGAGTTGATCCAGCGCGCAGAAGAGTTGAAAGAGAGCAGTGAATGGGACTCTGCAGCGCAAAAATTGAAGAATCTGCAGGCGGAATGGAAGGAAGTGGGGCCCGTACCAGAAAAGTCACGAAAAGAGACTTATGATAGGTTTAAGGCCGCTTGTGATCATTTCTTCAATAGAAGGAGAGATCAGAATAAGGAGAAATTTAAGGAGTACGATGAGAATCTTTCCTTGAAGTTGCAAATCTGTGATCAGATTGAAGCCATTTCCGGCCAAAGTGAAGTCAACCTGGACGAGGTCTACGACCTGATAGACAACTACACGTCGATTGGTTTTGTCCCCAAGAATGCAATCAAGAAAAGCAAGAAGCGTTTTGATGATGCGATGGCCGCATTACTTTCCACCGAAGCGATTGAGGAGGGTGATCTGGCAGACTTAAAGAGTCATATTGAGTTTGGTCGTCTACGAAATACTCCGGGAGGCAATAGGGTCATTCAGCGAAAGGAAAATTCCATCCGCAGGAAGATTTCGACGCTGGAGAACGATATTTCTACCTGGAATACCAATATTGAATTTTTTGCCAACTCGGCTACTGCAGATAAACTGAAGGCGGATATGCAAAAGAAGATTCAGGATGCTGAGGACGAGCTCAAATCGCTACGAGCGCAATTGCAGGCGATTTAATAATTATTGTTGCATAAGGTTTGTGAAAATGTGACTTACTACTATTTTTGCAAACCTTTTAAGGGCGCCTCAAACGAGAGGTGATTAAGTAAGATATTGCCTCCATAGCTCAGCTGCGGTTCGACGACTCGACCAGAGCAACTGACTTGGAAGTTCCACCTCAAACGAGAGGTGATTAAGTAAGATATTGCCTCCATAGCTCAGCTGGCCAGAGCAACTGACTTGTAATCAGTAGGTCGTTGG
>CAZQDI010000235.1:0-3807 GCA_964591785.1 uncultured Roseivirgaceae bacterium | reverse complement strand
TTCTGGTGCCAGGGCGACGGTAAAGTCCGGGCCGATTGCGCTTCCAGCACTACTCACGTAGTTGATCCCATCTTCTTCATTCATTCCCGAATTGCCGATGGTGTTAAAAAGTCCGTTGTCCGAGGTGGCCTGTGCGACCACCAATCGATCCAGCTCAATTCCATTTTCGAATGGCAGAGCAATGAACCCACCTCCATAGGATTCATCTGCACTGAGCTCCCAGTAAGAGTCGGAAGCCAATTCCTGAAGATTGTCACTCAATGCTTGTGGAGGCTCATTCGAAAATGCCTGCATTCCTATTTCAGGATTATTTCCAGTCACTTGTCTCAAGATCACCGGGAGGTACTCCGTAGCAGAGCCAATAGGATAGAAGAGGTCACCGGTACCGGTTCGGAAGACTTTGCCATCTATATATGCATCCTCGCCGGCACCAGTGATGAGTACACCTTGTCCCAGGGTTAGCTTGGCCTCTTCTTTAATTTGCAAAACCCCTGAGTTCAATGAGAGCTCACCGGTAATGGTAAGGTCATCATTCAGGGTTTTTATTCCGTTGCGGATGACCAGATTGTTGATCTGTTCTCCGTTGTTCATTATTTCCTGTATTTCAGTGCTACTGAATATCAACTGACCCCCTGCAGAGTCGTAGATTCCAACGTTCATCCAATCACCCGTCAGCAAAATATCTCCCTGATTGATCAAGGTCCCCGTATTCAGGAAGTCCGTATCAATCCCCAGGGTTGTGCCCGGATCCACACTCATTTGTGCCCCGCTGTTGATCATTTGGCCAGAGGTCTGGAAGACGAGGAGCAATGCAGCTATTTGTATAAAAACCTTCATCTCTATATCAGTTTAGTACGGCTTCTCTACTGGTGCTTCTGCTGATCTCAACCCACCCTCCAATAACTGAATCATAGATTAGGTGAAGGTTGTAGCCTGGTGAAAATAGGGTATAGTTAGTCGATGAACTCAGCCAGAGGTTGTTGGTTGTGGTTGACTGAAAGTCAAACTTCGGCGTAAAAGTGATGTTTTGGTTAGTCACTGTAATAAAAATGACTTCCTGACCGTCTATTCCCGGAGCAATTCTGTTAATCGTTCGTGCTCCTGTGGCTGTTAACCTCACGACCCTTCTCGTGGGAGTAGCAAGCGTGGTGGAGGTTGATACCGTCGTAGTTGTCGGGGCACTTATTAACCTACCATTTAACTCGATATCTCCGACCACGTCCAATTCAGAACTTGGATCACTTGTGCCAACTCCTACCTCCTGATCTCCAAGGTCTACCGTCATTACCGCGGAGCCACTGCTTAGGAAATTGAACCGATCATCACTGTCCTGATATTGTAATCCCCAGTTGTTGAAGGAATTACTATGCGCGATGACCATTCGATCTCCATTGTTCGAACCAGAACTAAACATCTCGATCATTGGCCCATTGGTTGCATCTGTCGCAGGAAAAATGATGGTATTTAAGTCATTCCCAAACAGCAGATCTCCATTTATTTCAGCATTGCCCACCACATCCAGTTTTGCACTGGGGCTCGCGATGCCTATCCCCAAATCACCCGAAAAATAGCCGTTTCCAATAAAGTACCCGGCATAGTTATTGGTGGCTCCTCCTGCCTGCGCGTAGATACCGTAGGAATTAGCTCCTCCAAACCCATAAGCTCTAATGCCATAATTGTCCTCTGCTCCGTACCAGGCTAATCCGATCACTCCATAGCGGTCGCCTGACGCTGGAGAGTTATTCTGATTTACCGTACCCACCAGGCCTGCACCTCCCAGGGTTGACTGATTGTCCGCTCTGATCGTACCAGTAGTGGTGCCCGTGTAAGCATCCAGGTTGTTCCCGCCAGTTACTTGCAGATCTGTGCTCGGGTTGGTTACTCCAATACCCACATTTCCTGAAGTGTAGCTAACATCAGATCCTGAGGTGTTCCACGGGGAAGACCCACCGCCAGCTGTTAAGGAGACCCATCCGCCGGATGTACCATTGATATTTCCTTCGAAGTCTCCACTTCTGTATCGGATCGATCCTTCAGAAGTGCCATTGGTGATGTCGCCAATCAAGATTCCCCGGTTAGACGACAATGCGGGCGCTCCGCTGGTTGTGCTGGCGAGCGTTAGCACAGGGCTACTGTTGTCTCCTACATTTAGAAAAGAGGCTGTCGCATTTTGACCCTGATTGATCGCGCTTAAAGTGACAGCGGTTGAGCCGCTGAGTGAGGCAAATGCTCCCGGAATCTCAGAATTCGAGCTTGCAAATATTCCGCCTTTGACTTCCAAATTGGATCCGTTGGTGGTCGTATTTCCAATCACCACATTGTCATCAGCCAGGAGCGTAAGTAATTCATCCCCATTGCTATTGGCAATGAAAAAGTCAGTGTCGCCATCAAGCAACCAGCTATCATTGGGACCCACTAGATCCAGTATTCCATCGTTGGAAGTAATAGCACCATTGACGATTAGGTCGGTACCTGCTGAAGTGGTACTTCCCAAGATCACATCGTCGCTCGTATTTACTGTGATGACTTCTTCACCGCTGGTGTTTGAATAGTAGAAATCACTTGCTCCGATGACCATGCGATCTCCCGAGCCAAAAGAAGAAGATTGCGAAATTCTGAAATTATCTCCTGTTCCATCTACCCCAATAGCATAATTCTGACTTTGGCTGTCGCTAGAAAATCGAATAAAAGAAGCCACATTGGATTCACTTTCAAGATGCAAAAGCGGGTTCCCATCATTCGAATCTTTGAAGACAAGGAGCTTATTGGTAGCTCCGGGGGCACTGCCTATTCCGACATTACCTGAATTATAATTCAGATTTGATCCACTGATACTCCAGGGGCTACTGGGTACGGTTGCCCAGCTTGCGGTTGTCCCATTAGTGGTTAGGAAACTTCCTGAGTTCCCTGCCTGATTTGGAAGTTCACCCGGGAGATTGGTTAACCCCGATCCATCGCCCACAAAGGAAGCGGCATTGATCTGACCATCATCACGCACTGAGGCACGGGTAACACCCTGACTTCTGAAATCAACAATGATGTCATTGGCATCTGCACTGCCATGGTCGAACTGTGCGACAGGACCATCCCCTGTGCTAAAAGCACGAAGTGCCGGACTGGTTGCAGAGGCATTGTTCAAATCGAAGACCCCAGTGATGCCGGTACCCGTATTGGTCAGGTCAAACATGTTGCTGGGTGCATTGACCGCAGCCGTTTTGGTGAAAGGATATTCGAGATTATTCACATTGGTTAGGTTAGCACCACTGAGTGCGGGAAGGTTACCATCCGTATCCAATTGAACCACGTTTAAGGGGCCAGCTCCTACATCAAGAAATGCGGCTGTACCTAATCCATCGATGTCGCCCTGGAGTTCTGCCAGTCCTTGTTGCACATTGCCAGCCGAAAGGTTGGGGATCGCAGCTGAAAGAGTTACCTCTGAGGCATTTTGGTCGTCCGTTCCGGTCCCATCCTGAATGGAAGCTAGGCTGACGCCGGTACCTCCGGAGATGTTCAGGTTGCCACCACTGACAGAGAGGTCCTGCTCATCCGTGTTGGCTTCAAACCCGTCTTGCAGTGAGCTGAGTTCGACGGTTTGTGGTACTTCTCCATCACCTTCGAGTGAAAGTTGTAATTGGGTTCCACTTAATTGCAGTAGATCGACGGTCTGATCATCTGTACCCGTTCCATCTTGGATAGAAGCAAGGCTGACGCCGGTACCTCCGGAGATGTTCAGGTTGCCACCACTGACAGAGAGGTCCTGCTCATCCGTGTTGGCTTCAAACCCGTCTTGCAGTGAGCTGAGTTCGA
>CAZQDI010000234.1:0-3816 GCA_964591785.1 uncultured Roseivirgaceae bacterium | reverse complement strand
GGGAACGCTATACGCAGCATAGCACAGGGGTACGGGATGGGGTCGAAGGATTCGTGGAGTTCTTTGAACCGTTCATCAAGCGGAACCCTTCGCGGGATATTCAAATCGTACGCGGGTTGGAGGATGGTCAATACGTATTCATCCATGCTTATCAAAACATCAACAACGGAGAGGCCCAGTGGGTCACCACCGACTTCTTTGATACGGACGAACATGATAAAATCCTGGAACATTGGGACGTCATCGCACCATTTTGCGATGCAACCCCATCCGGTCATACTTCTACCGACGGACCGACAGAAGTCACTGACCTGGACAAGACTGAGGAAAACAAGGAACTGGTCAGAAATCTGCTCAAAGACGCTTTGATGGAAGGCGGCAATCCAGCCAACATCCCAAACTATATTTCTGGCGAAAAGTACATTCAGCACAACAGGGACGTCGCCGACGGATTGGACCACTTCCTGGCGCTGGCAACACAACCCAATCCACCATTGAAGTACCAAGAGCTTGTGCTGTTGGTCGGACAGGGAAACTTTGTTGCCACACTATGCAAGGCCAATTGGAATGATGGAAAAACAAATCAGGATTATGCCCAGGTAGATGTCTTTCGAATAGAAAACGGACTTATTGTGGAGCATTGGGACAATGTAGAGCCTGTCCCGGATAATGATGTGAACGGAGGTAAGTTCTAAAGTGCTCGACTTGACAAAGTTTAAGGACTGATTAAATCCAGTTTCTAAGCTGATGAATGGCCGAATCTACTCTTCCAATGCGCAGTATATTTGGGGATTATGGATTCAGCCAGTTATGAAAAGGCCTTATCTGAGTTACAGACCAACCTGGTGGCACTACAGGAGTGGGTGAAGAGAGAAAAACTCAAGGTCGTTATTGTTTTTGAGGGGCGAGACGCTTCAGGCAAGGGCGGAGTAATCAAACGAATCACAGAAAAACTCAACCCCCGGGTGGTAAAAGTGGTCGCACTCGGAGTGCCAACAGAGCGTGAACAAGGGCAATGGTATTTTCAACGATACGTGGCACATTTACCTGCCGAGGGCGAGATCATCCTCTTTGATCGGAGCTGGTACAACCGGGCAGGTGTAGAAAAGGTGATGGGTTTCTGTACTGAAGAGGAACATCGAGAGTTCCTACGTTCCTGCCCTGAATTTGAGCGGATGCTGATCCGCTCTGGGCTCATTTTGCTAAAATACTGGTTCTCCGTAAGTGATGAAGTCCAGGAAAAACGATTCAAAGACCGCGTTTCCAACCCTCAAAAACGATGGAAATTCAGTCCCATGGACCTGGAGTCAAGAGCTAAATGGATTGACTACTCCAAAGCCAAGGATGAGATGTTTGCTCATACGGACACCAAGCAGTCCCCTTGGTTTGTCGTAAACGCAGATGATAAAAAGAAAGCACGACTCAACTGCATTCATCACATTCTGGAACAGATCCCCTGGAAACCATTGGCCTACGAAAACATTCCCTTGCCACCGTTAGCGAATCAACAATCGTACGTAAGACCTCCCATCAACTACCAGGACTTTATCCCTGAAGTGTACAAATAAACATGCATCCTAATAGGTTGAAAACCCGTTGGTTGGAAGAACTATAACTCTCAAATAATGAAAATTACACTAGGAATATTGACCTTAATAGCCCTTGTCGCCTGCCAACCGGAAGCCAAGCAACCTACGGAGCCCCTTGTCGATCAAATCACTGCAAAGGATGCCACAGACTTATTGAAAAAATGGGAGGAAGCAATGATTGATAAAGATGCGGCGAAACTGGGAGAAGTATTACATGCTGAATATCAGTATTCCGGAAGTCCCGACGGGTCCACCGCAGACCGCGCAGCCATGATGGAATGGGTCGTCTCAGATCCGAATACCCTATTAAGCCAGACTTTTTACGACATGGACATCAAGCTTTATGGTGACGTGGCAGTCGTGCGAGGGTGGGAGGTGATGGTCAACCGTACACCCGAAGGAGATACAATAGAATTTAAGCTTCGATTTACGGATGTATATCAAAAAGAAAAAGGGGTAACCAGAGCGCTGGCAACGCATAGCTCCCCGATGGACTAGCCATTAAAACAAAAAACCGTCATCGAGTACTTCTGGTAGTAGCTGACGCGATGACGGTTTTGTAGAATCCTGCTTTTGGCTGTTATTCCCCGGGAGCCACACTCCATGGCGGAGCTACTCCATTTGCTCGGCAATAAGCAATCATCTGGCCCATGTGCTCGCTGCCATGGTTCATGATGATATTGACCACACCCATTTTCGTATAATCTCCTGGGAAAGGCATTTCGACTTTATCTCCCATTTCAGACTCTTTCAACGCCATAATGGCATTGACTGCAAACTGATGAGAATCTTCCAAAGCCTTTAAAAGAGCTTGTCGTTCCGTGATTTCTTTTTCAATCGTCATCGGATTTACTCCTTCCGGAATCACGCCACCAATCTTGGAGGCCAGGAAATAGTTCGCAGTGACTGCGTGTCCAATGATTGCAGAAAATGAGCGTACTCCGTCTTCCGGGCTCCAGGTAAACTTATCGTCCGGCATGGCCTCTGCCAGTTGAGCAATCCTACCTTTTGTAAATGACATGAAACCTACAGCTTCTTGCTGAAACTGTGTCTGGGCGGTGCTGATCAATGCCGCACCAAGGCATAGTGAGAATAAGAATTTTTTCATTTTTTGTAGCGTTAGTTATACCGATGGAAGTTACTACATTTCGACTCTAAATAGAAGCCGCTTGAGTTATCGAAAGATTATTCATATCGACATGGATGCGTTTTTTGCCTCAGTTGAGCAGCTTGACTTTCCCGAACTGCGGGGTAAGCCGGTTGCGGTAGGTGGAAATTCGGAGCGGGGTGTCGTAGCAGCTGCCAGCTATGAGGCAAGAAAGTTTGGGGTACGCTCGGCCATGCCCTCAGCAAAGGCCGCCAAGCTTTGCCCCAACCTGATCTTTGTGAAACATCGATTCGCCCGCTACAAGGAACTCTCCCAAAAGATCAGGGAAGTCTTCTTTGAATACACTGACTTAGTCGAACCGCTTTCATTGGATGAGGCCTACCTGGATGTAACGGTAAACAAAATAGGGCTAAACTCCGCCACATTGATAGCTAAAGAAATTAAAGCCAAAATCAAGGAACGCACCGGACTCGTTGCTTCAGCGGGAATCTCATACAACAAGTTCCTGGCGAAGACCGCTTCCGACATGGACAAACCGGATGGTTTATATGTGATACTTCCGGAAGAAGCAGAAGAATTTGTTGCCAGGTTACCGGTACATAAATTTTTCGGGATTGGTAAGGTCACTGCAGAAAAGATGGTCAAGGCCGGGATTTTTACCGGCAAGGACTTGCGAAACAAAACACTTGAAGATCTTAAGCTTCGGTATGGCAAATCAGGAAAGTATTACCACAACATCGCCCGGGCGATTGATCACCGGGCGGTCCAGGCCACCAGGGATACCAAATCGGTCAGTGCAGAGCGCACCTTCGAAACCAACCTCAGGGAGCTCGCTGATATCCTGTCGGAAATTGATCGCATTGCGAAACTGTCGTACCAGCGATATGAACGTGTTGGTGAGAGCGGAATGACCATGACCTTAAAACTTAAATACGGCGACTTCCAGCAGATCACAAGAAGCCACACCTATGAACATCCGATAGCCAACGAAGCGGACTATGTAAAGAACGCCAAAGAGCTCATGCAGGAAGAGTTACTCCGGGAAGAAGGCATCCGTCTAATTGGGGTGGGCATCTCCAACTTCAAAAAAGAAGAAAAGAAAGTTGAGAGCACCCAGTT
>CAZQDI010000233.1:0-3864 GCA_964591785.1 uncultured Roseivirgaceae bacterium | reverse complement strand
TTTGTCGGTCTTATTTTTAGCTCCATGTTAAAAATTCCACATCGGGCCGAAAAGAATCGTTTTTATTGAGTAACCTTTCGAAGTTCTACAGTAGTAGAAATAAACAGACACTTAGAAACTTGAGAAAAATAACAGATGAGGCGTTGATGACTCTGGTCGCGAAGGGCGAATTGGACGAAATGCGGCATTTGTATGAGCGATATAAAGGCAGAATCTACTCATTTTCTCTAATGATGTTAAGAGACAAAGACTTAAGTAGGGATATCACGCAAGAAGTATTCTACAAGATCATCAAGAGTCGAGATACCTACAAGGGTATGAAATTCGCTCCTTGGATCTATACAATAGCAAGAAATCTATGCCATGATCAATTCAAACTTAAGACAAGAATGATGGCGCATCATACGGAGCAAGAGAATCTAGAAGACCTACTAGAAGAAAAGCAGGAGTCTATGGGAAGTGATGAATTACTAAATCAAGCGCTGAATAGACTTTCCTTGGAGGACAAGGAATTGATCCTTATGAGCAGGTTTCAAAAATTGAGATACAGTGAAATTGCAGATGTATTCGGTACGACCGTTGGAGCGGTTAAGACCAGGGTTCATAGAGCTATAATGAAATTGAAAGTTGAATATTTTAAAATTGATGAATCATGATGCGGTGTAATCAGGTACAGGAAAAGTTGGTTGGTTTAATAGACGGCACTCTTAGTAGTGACGAAGAAAAAGGTATTCTTGAGCATCTCAAAAAGTGCAAAACGTGCAAGAAAGTCGAAAGCGAAATGCGTATGCTTCTTCTCGACATTGATCGGTACCATGTTGAGCAGCCAGATCCACAAATGGATGTTGCATTCTCTAGGTTGTTAAATGAAGAAAAGGAAAAAAAAGGGAAAAACAATGGAATTCGGCTAAAAGCAAACTCATCAAGATTCCTGCAAATAGCTGCTACAGTTTCCCTGATACTCGGATCCTTTCTAATTGGACTAAACAGAAATACAGCTAAATACGAAAAGCAACTTGTCCAAATGAAACAAGAGGTTGCGCTTTCACTGATGGAAAGTAACTCTGCCAGCAAACGGATACAGGCCGCAACTTATTCTAAAGAGCTCGATGAGGCCAATACAGAGATCCTTTATGCCTTGATACACATGATGAACAATGATCACCAAATCAATGTAAGACTTGCGGCCGCAACAGCCCTATCGAAGCATATCAATAACGAAAAGGTGAGAGAAGCGCTCATTCTTCTTTTAGAAGAGGAAAAAAATCCGAATATGCAATTGGAGTTGATTCAGATCCTTTCTACAATCCTTGATGAGCGCATTGCCCCCAGCTTTAAGCGAATTCAAGAAGATGAAAAAACCCCACCCACAATTAAGAACGCCATTGTTGAATACACGGAGAACAGACAGTCATGAAAAAGCTCCTTACACTAATTCTAGGCATTGCAATAGTAAATCATGCATTCACTCAAGACTACAAATATGACTTGGAAGGAGTCTCCAAGGTGATGATAGACTCTGATAACAGCATTACACTACTTGCACATGACCACAACCACTTCCTGATCAAGGAAATAGGAAACGAAGATCACAAATCGCCTAAGTCGGCGGAAGGTCTCAAAACTGCAAATGGCAAAGACAGAGACAACACAGGTTTCGGAGTTGAAATACGGGAAGATGGCAACATACTCTATGTGACTTCCTTGCATGGGGAACTCGCGGATGAATTGATCATATATCTTCCTCGGAGCATCGATATTACAATCAGCAGCCTTATGAGGAGTACGATTTCAATTGAAGGATTTGAAAGCGAGATCGTTGCCAGAAATCACAAAGGAGATATTAGAATGAAAAATGTAACTGGACCTATTGTAGCACAAAACGAAGTCGGGGATATAATCATTCAATTTAAGGAGCTTTCTCAAATTTCACCTTCGTCGATCGTGATGGAGAATGGAGAAGTAGACATCACCTTCCCCAAAAGCACTAAAGTAACCATTGAATCAAAAATGAGGTCTGGTAAGCTTTACTCAAACTTTGACTTGGGAGATAAATCCAAAGGCCGATCCAACACCATAAAACTAAATGGTGGGGGCATTCAATTGTTTCTCCAAAGTTTAGCAGGTGATATTCGGCTCCGAGAAGCGCAATAAAAAATAACATGCAACAACAAAACAAAACCAAAATGAAAGAACTAGACTCAATCAATAAAAACGTTACACGCAGTAAGTACTACATTGGAGTACTACTGCTCACCACTTCCCTATTCTGTACAGCACAAAATGCTGAAGTGGATGCTCTCTTTGAAGAATACAATAACAGTAAATCGCCGGGAATAGCTATTTCGGTGAATAAAGATGGTGAGAACATTTACCAAAAAGGATATGGAATGGCAAACCTTGAGTATGGCATTCCGATAACAACGAAGACTAAATTTCATCTAGCATCATTATCGAAGCAGTTTACGGCATTTTTAATCTTACAGCTGGAAGATGAAGGGATGCTTTCATTGAAAGATGATGTTAGAAAATACATTCCGGAGCTTCCCGATTATGGTCATACCATCACAATTGATCATTTGCTAACACATTCCAGTGGCCTGAGAGATCAATGGCGTCTTCTTGAATTGGCTGGGTGGCGACTCGATGATGTGATAAAAACAGAACAGATTTTTAAACTCATCATACAACAGGAGGAGCTAAATTTTGTACCTGGGGAAAAACATAGATACTCCAACTCGGGCTATACACTGTTAGCAATGATAGTCGAAAAGATTACCGAAACATCATTTGCAGACCATGCTAAAAAAATCATTTTTGATCCACTAGAAATGCATGATAGCTTCTTCTATGATGATCATGAGGGAATCATTGAAAATCGAGCCTATTCGTATAAAAAGATGAATGATGATCTCAAAAAGAGCAACCTAAACTACGGCACAGTCGGACCAACCAGCCTGTTTAGCACCATTGAGGACATGAATAAATGGGCCTTCAACTTCAAAAGTCTGACCATTGGGAACAAAGGTATTTTTAAATCGATGGATCAACAGGTCGGATCAGAGTATGCAAGAGGTCAATTTGTCACCAATTACAAGGGATTCAAAATGATTTGTCATTCTGGATCTGATGCCGGATATCGTCTCTATTTTGCACGATTTCCCAAGCTGGGCTATGAATTTTCTCTCTTTGCCAACGCTTCTTACATCAGCGCTTACGATGAAATCCTACAACTCATTGATATCTACTTGCAGGATGAGCTTCCAAAAAAAGATGATGAGATAAATTGGGATGAACCATTTAAATACAAAGACAATCTTTTTATCACCCTCTCCAATGATGATTTAAAAGCTTTTGAAGGCAGCTACTATGACAAAGAACGAAAAGACTTCTGGAATGTCTCCCTCGTAAATGATACACTTCATTGTTATGGAAAACTCCTAGAAGATACTGTAAAGCTTAATCCAGTAGGCCCAAAAAACTTCAAGGTAACAGGTACTCCTTTTGATGTCTCAATCAATTTCAAGGAAAACGACTATGAAGAACCTATTCTGGAGTTCAGAATTCCTGACTATGCATGGCTATGGAATGAAAAGAAAATGAGCGTAAACAAGGCTGATTATGTTGGCAGCTATTACAATAAAGAGCTAGATGTTCAGTACGACCTGATTGAGAGAGAAAATGAACTCTACCTCACGCATCAAAAATTGGACGATATCAAAATTGCCCCTATCAATAATTCGTATTTTATGTCCGAAAACCGGAACTTCTCTGATATTAGATTTGATAGAAATGATAGCGGAGAAATCCAAACATTCTCAGTGAAGACTGAAGGAATAGAAAGCATGACCTTCTCTAAAAAGT
>CAZQDI010000232.1:0-3967 GCA_964591785.1 uncultured Roseivirgaceae bacterium | reverse complement strand
GTCCACCATTGATAGGTGTAGATGAAGTTGTTTTTAGGTCGATCGTAGGTCGTGGCTTGCTTTACCCATGATTTGGAGACAATTTGCTTGCCTTCCCATGCTCCCTGGTTGAGGAACAGTAGCCCAAATTTTGCAAAGTCCCTGGCTGTGGCATTGAGGCAACAGAAGGCCTTCATGGTAGAGTCTTTTTTATTGTCGATGCTCCAGGAGGCTGGGCTTTCCATCCCCAATGGAATCCAGATTTTCTCTTCCAGGTATTCGGACACCTTTTTACCCGTGACGTTTTCCACGACTTCTGCCAGGATCTGGGTGTTGATGCTGCGGTATTGAAATTGGGTATTGGGCTCTTTTTCAAGCTCAAACTTTGGGTACCTTTTTTTGATGTTTAATCCATAGTAGTCAACTGCTGCATCACTGAATGGTGAGTAGTACGCTTCCTTGTATTCGACACCACTGCGCATTTCAAGAAGGTGGCGGATTGAAACTGCCCCATAGTCTTCTCCTAACTGCGGCACATAGGTACCCACCGGATCGTCAAGGCTTGCAATGAGCCCTTCTTCAAGGGCAATGCCTATCAGGGTAGAAACAAATGATTTGGCTACCGAAAACGAATTGACCCAATCGTCGCGATCGTATTTGTTGAAGTACTTTTCATAGAGTAGCGTATCATTTCGTATCACCAGGAAGGCCACCGTCTTACTTTCTTCCAGACCTGCTTCGAAGAGAAACTCCTCATCTTTGATTTTTAGTTTGGGAAAGATTAAGCTGTCGGTGCCTGTCGTAAAGGAGTAGGTATTGCTGGGGTCATTGGCGACCGGTGCGTTTTTGAAGCGTTTATGATCGTCAATGTTGGCAAAATTCCATTTGAAAAACCGACCTACTGTGCAGCCAGAAAAGACACTTAGGACGATCAGTCCAAGTGCAATTGTTTGTAACCTCTTCATTTAATTGTATTGAATCGACTATTCTAATTCAATTTGTGTACCAACCCCAAAAACTTCTTTTTTAGCCTGTATTGCAAGTTTTTGCTCATTTTGTTGTCCGAAATTGAAAAATATTATGTTCGAAAACGGTCAATTAACTTGCCCGCTCCAGTTTTCGTGTACTTAGGTAATCAAAACCTACGACCATGTTCAAGAATTATCTCGCAACAGCCTGGAGGCATATTTTGAAGAACAAGAGCTACGTATTGATCAATACCCTGGGTTTAGGCATTGCCCTGGCTTGTTGCATCACCTCGTATATTTTGTTGGCATACAACATTGAGTTTGACAACTACTTTTCTGCCACAGACAAAGAGCACCTCTATCGGGTGCATACTGATTTTGTTTTCGGTGAAGATCAGAACGCTCAGCATGTGGTGGTTCCGCTACCAATGGGTCCGGCAGTGATCGAAGACGTTGCAGGTATCAAGAATTACGCTCGGGTGAATAATGATGGCGGCTATGTTCGCTTCGATGACAAAGCCTTTAACGAAGGGATCACCTTAGCCGACAGCACCTTTTTTGACTTACTTGACTTTAACGTGGTCAAAGGAGACATTGAAACCTTCAAAAACCTGAATACCGTCATTTTGAATGAGGAAATTGCAGATAAGTACTTTCCGGATGAGAATCCGGTGGGGAAGGTACTGACGGTCAATTTCCCCAATCTGGTGGAAAAGCAGTTTGTTGTGGGTGCAGTGATTGAAAAGCTTCCCTTAAATACTTCTGTGGTCTTCTCACTCATGGTGCGGTTTGAGCATTTCTTTGACATTTATGACCTGAAGCAAAATGATTGGGGGGATTGGCGTGACCCTGCTTTGATTCTGGAAATTGAGAATGAAAAGAATGTGGCAGAAATAGAAAAACAACTACAGGCATATGTAGGGATCAGAAATGAAATGAAAGAAGATGCCAAGGTTAAGAATTTCAGGGTTTTACCTTTTGCCGAAGTTCCTAATCAGGACGATGTGATGTGGAGTCAGTTGAATCTGAAGATTTCTGCGGTTCCCATTGTTGTGTTTATCTCCATGGCTACGATTATTCTGTTGATCGCCTGCTTTAATTTGACCAATACCTCCGTTGCGATGGCTGCGAAGAGATTTAAAGAGATTGGTCTTCGAAAGGTCGTAGGAGCTTCAAAGACGCAAATCGTTTTTCAATTTCTTTTCGAAATGGTCTTCATGGTGCTGCTGGCCTTGATTTTTGGCGTCCTGATTGCCCGGGTGTTGGCCGACGAGTTTACGCAGATGTGGGGAATTCCCTACGGGTTGGAAGACCTGAATGGCCTGAACCTTTTCATTGCATTGATCATGTTGGTGTTCTTGGTTTCCATCCTGGCTGGTGTTTACCCTGCACTGATCAGCACCGGTTTCAGACCCATTTCCTTGATCAAGAATGAAGCAAAAATGAAAGGGAGCAGCTGGCTCAGTAAGCTTTTGGTTTCCTTTCAGTTCACGCTATCCATCATTGTGCTGATCAATGGCATAGTGTTTACTCAAAACACCAAATTCCAGGAAAAGCTCGATTATGGGTTCAATTATCAGGACGTACTGTCAGTCAACATTCAGGACGAGAGCCAGTACAAGATCTTAAAAAGCCAGGTGCTGAGCAACCCCAAAGTGAAGGAAGTTGCGATTAGTCACCATCAGCTGGGTACAAGTAGCTACCCTTTTCCGGTACTGGTTGATACAACAGAGTATCAGGCACAGCATATTGAGTTTGGAGAAAACTTCTTCACCATGATGGGAATGGAGCTTGCCCAGGGGAGGTTTCCAAACCTGGAGAACACAACGGATGAGTTCGAAAGTATTGTCGTCAACAACACCTTCCTGGAGTTGGCAGGGATTGAAGACGCTCTCAATACCACCGTCGATGTTAGAGGAGAGAAACGCAGGATCATCGGAGTGGTAGAAGATCATGTGGATAATGTGTACCGATCCAAAGAATTAGAGCCCTTCGTATTTTATGCGTCCAAAAGGTACGAATACCAGGTCATGCTGGTCAAAAGCGAGATTGCAGACCTGCCTTCTGTGAAAGAAGATGTGGAGGCAATTTGGAAAAAAGAATTTCCAGATAAAGCGTTCATGGCTGAGTTTCAGGAGGAATTGATGATGGGGAATTTCAGAGGCCTGAATAATAACATGAAAAACATTTTCCTTTTTCTGACTATTCTTGGAGGCGTGCTCTCGATTGCTGGAATTTATGCCCTTTCGACCTTGCACATTGAAAAGAAAACCAAAGAAATCGGAATTCGAAAGGCATTGGGAGGCAGCATTCAGAGCATTGTTCGCCTGCTGTCGCGTGATTTTGTGATCATACTTTCCATCGCGGCGGTCATCGGCGGAATGGGTGGTTTCTTCCTCTCCAATCTATTGCTTGATGAAATCTATGCCTATCACATCGAAGTCCAGGTAGCCGCTGTGGTTCTTGGGGTCATCATCGTCTGCCTCTCCGGGCTTGCGACCACCAGTACCAATATTTTCAAGGCTGCCCAGGTCAATCCGGTAAAATCGTTGCGAGACGAATGAAATAAGCGTTACACTAAGCACCTAAATAAAAAAGGTCTGCCATTTCGATGACAGACCTTTTTTGTGGAAGAAGTGTTGCTTATTCCGCAAGTGTGATGGTTCGTTCGACCGAGTTGAAAGGTCCTTCAATCAGGTTACCATCAGCGTCCACTAATTCCAGTTTGATGGTGTTTTCTCCCATTGGCAAACCTTCAATGTAGTGAGGCGCCCACTCTTCCACCATGAATTCTTCTCCATTGATCGTTGCTCTTACTTTGTTGCCATCTGCAGAAATTGTGGTATTCATCAGATAGAAGTCGAGCATCACTTTTTCCGTATCCGCACCACTGTAGGTGCCTTTCGGTCTACTATAAAACAGGTGCGGTGCAGCAAGGTCTGCCTCAACTGCCTCGACGTCACCAACTGTGATGTTCTCAATGAAAGAAGCCCCCTGACTCTTCACGCTTTCGTGATAGG
>CAZQDI010000231.1:0-4055 GCA_964591785.1 uncultured Roseivirgaceae bacterium | reverse complement strand
AATTAGAAGATCTAAAATCGTACAATGCTTTTTGGAAACCAATCGCGGAAAAGCTCGAGGGTGTAAAGAAAGTCTACCTTTCGTCGGAAGGGGTCTACCATTCCGTCAATCTCGAAGGCATCGTAAACCCCAATACCGGCAAGTACCTGGGAGATGAGCTAGAAATTCATTTAGTAGGAAGTACCAGGGAATTGGTGGTAAGCAAGAGAAAAAAACAGCCTGACCTTGCCGTCCAAATTATGGGGTATCCCTTATATAACTCCCGAAAAGAACGACAAAATGCAGATCATGAAAGGACGCTGGCAAGGGCTATCCGTAACGACAGTTTAGGCCGATTTTTCAAGGGGCGAGACATTCCGCTATTGCCTGGAACCAAGAAGGAAGTGGAGAGTATCCGGGAGATGCTTGATGAAACGAACCTGAAGGCATATCCTTATCTGGGCCCAGAATCTACTGAGTCGACCGTAAAAAGTTGGAGGAATCCAAAAATTGTCCATATCGCAACGCATGGCTACTTTTTAAAAGATAAAGACTTAGCCCAAAATCGTGAGCAGATCAATGGAGTGGAAAAGGAGGCTCTGATGGACAATCCACTATTACGCTCGGGGCTTTTATTTACCAATGCGAAGCAAGCTTTTGAGGAAGGAGGAGATGGAATCTTGACTGCTTATGAGGCGAGAGATTTACATTTGGATGAAACAGAGTTGGTCGTGCTTTCCGCTTGTGAGACAGGGCTCGGTGAGGTCAGAAACGGGGAGGGAGTCTATGGGCTGCAGCGTTCTTTTATGGAAGCAGGTGCGAGCTCCGTCATCATGTCGCTTTGGACGGTAGACGATCAGGCCACTCAAGAGCTGATGACAGAATTCTATCGAAGTTGGTTGATCGAAGGAAACAAAAAAAGAGAAGCCTTCCGAAATGCCAAGATGGCGATCAAGGCAAAATATGAAAAGCCGTTTTATTGGTCTGCATTCGTGATGATCGGAGATTAGACTGCGCCAATCATGCATTGCTTTTATCGGACCTCTGAGCTCCGAAAGCAGTCTACTTTGTGTAATACATCAAGGCCCCAAAAACCAGCGTGGCCACCCCGGACAGGCGGATCCAGGTACGGAGCAAAAACACGATTCCTAAGATTCTTCGTGCTTCGTCATCCGAGGTTCCATACTTCTCCATCCAATACGCCTTGTTTGCTGTCCCCAGACGTAGCCTCCGAACCTCTTGCTTAGAAGGCTTCCACAATTCCACGAACTCCTCGATGAATTTCGAAGAGCGAAGCGATAGCACCCAGACCGAGAACAAGGAAAGAAAAAACAAGATCAGAAAAAGCTGATGCACCAGATCAAACAGAGAAACTCACCAGTTCCCAATTTAGTCGATTAGAGGGAGTTGAAGCAATGAAAAGTGTTCTTAATTTGATCCAATCTTTTGACGGACCAAAAGAGACAAAAGTCCTTTCTTGCTACGAGGTTTTTCGAGACAGAGTCCGCTCGAATCCAACATTTACCGCACTAAGGACTTGCGATAAATAATCCCCTTGAAGACATGTGAAGCACACTGTGTAGCCAGAGGTCGTCGCTGGGCGGCGAAAAAGGCAGATCGAAGTTGATGTAAAGGCTTCGCCCGGAATTGAGAGGTTAGGATGCTTTTCCTTTTTAAATGATTGAGGTTCCAGCTCTTAAGAATATGCTCAGTGGTGACAAAATACCCAGAAGTGGGTATTGGTCTAAATCCCTGCCATTGGTAACTTGTATTTCAGCAAGAACACCCAAAAACAACACACGATGAAACTTTACATGATCAGCAACCGACTCGTCATCCAGGAAGGCGGGAAAGAGCGATTTCAGAACGTTGGCAAGGAACGAGCCCAGAATTCCTTTCGAGTAGCCACCTGCGAGCTCAAAGGCAATTCGGTTGAGTATGAAATCCTCCCGGACAAGATGGAGGCAGACTACGATTACATGGTCGATAAAATCAAACAGGAGCTGCCGGATGCGCGCACACCCGAAGCGGACGACGATCGAAAGGCACTCGGTGATGCCTTAGGTAAAGTGGACCGGGACAATCTGCACGGTACTGCCAAGATGTTTTATGACCTGTACACCGACATGGTGGAGGATACTTCCAACAAGGGCGACGTGCTGTTCTTCATTCATGGCTTCGCCAACAAGCTCGAAGACAACCTGGAGCACATCAACCGGCTTCATAAGCTCTACCTGGCACCAGCCAACTCGCCGGTCAAACACATGATCTACGTAAGCTGGCCCACCTTTGGCAGGCTGTTTGGCAAGTACAAAGATGATCAGAAAGATGCGGTGCGGACCGGAAGGATCCTGGGCAAGATCTACGAAGACCTGCAGCATTTCTTCGATCACCTGTTTGAAGAACTTAACCTGTATCGCTGCAGGCACAAGATCCACCTGGCAGCCCATTCGATGGGTAATCAGGTCTTGCGGGAGATGCTGGAGTTTATGCCTGTCCAGCGCCTGAATTCCATGTTTGGCGAGGTGCTCCTGCTGCATGCTGATGTGGAAGATGACGTGTTTGAGCCGTCGAAGACCTTTAATAAGCTAGAGCCGCTTGCAGATCGGGTGCACATCTACATACACAAGGGCGACGATGCCTTGCGGATCTCTCGCTTTACCAAGAACTTCAATAAGCGACTGGGTCAGAAAGGACCCAAGCATCTGAAAAACCTCAATGACGAGACTTTTGTGGTCGATACGACAAAGACCAAAGGCAAGTCTCCGATTAAAGAAGAGATCGTCGATCATTGGGGGTACATGCACAAACAAGAGCTGATTGATGACATCATCCACGTACTCAATGGTGTGGATGCCGCCGAAATTGAGGAGAGAACCCCCAAAGGCAGTAGTGGGAAGTATTTTCAGTTGTAAACTCAAGAGAGAGGTTCTATGATGTCTGTTGCTTTGGGTCACAAAAACTAAATTGATGGTACTGTCAGGTATTTTTGTTATTGTCATTTTATTAATACTTACTGTATTTCTCAAGCCCTTTTCTCCCATAATTATTGAGTGGTATAATAGACTACTTCACCGATATGGTCTTGAAGAAAGAGGTGATCTGATTTGGAAGTTCCCATCAAGTCTTAAGACACTCAGGGTTTGGTTCAGAAGGTTATTGATCATTGTTTGTATATACTATTTGTCCTTTCTTTTTACCAACATTTCTTTTCCTAATTTCTTAAGAGAGATTGATGGTTTTGACCGAATACTGGATGGGCTATCGAGTAGTTCTTCCCAAAAGCTTAACAATGACATAGCGGTTGAATTGAGATCAGCCCAAAATGAGTTAAGGAGTGCAATTGAAGAATTAGAGAGTAGGAATTCTTCGGACACCATTGTCGTGCATGCGATTGACTCCAACAGTTACCTTATGAGGCAGTGGATGGAAAAGCAAGCCAAGATCAATCAAGCCAATGAATTGCACCATGCCAACTTAAGTAACCGAATTGCAGGCTTATTAGTAAATGGCCCAACTTTAGCCCAAAAAGCGAGACCATCTTTTGTGTTGAAGGCCATTTTGTTTGCAGGTGGCATCACCATGCTGTCTCTATTCGTATTGGCAATTAAGTTCTGGAGAAAGTCAAGTCGTAAAGAGAATTCTACGGATCAAGATGCGGAGGGAGTGGATAAAAGTCCATTGAATTCAATTGCCAAAAAGATCGTAATTACGGGGATGACAGTCACCATATCGCTAACTATTATTGAAATCAGCAAAATAGGAACCTTGTTTCACCTGGAATTCAGCGATAAAAGCAATCATGTTCAAGCACCACAAAGTGACCAATCCGGACTGAAAATCGACACTGTTGCAAAAGTAGGAGCATTTCAGCCGGGCAGTGAGCAGATTTATTCAAATCTGATCGATTTCGATACGTTGGAACTAGACCATGACATCATTGCATTACTACTGATCGGAGAAACCGACTATACTGAGTTGTATGGGTCAGTTCGGGAAAAATTTAAATCCAATTTCAACCTGGCACGTGCAAGAGCAGAATATGTAAGTGAAAAATTGCACTATGATGGTCCAAT
>CAZQDI010000230.1:0-4273 GCA_964591785.1 uncultured Roseivirgaceae bacterium | reverse complement strand
TAAAGCTTTTCACTTCACCACCAACAGCAGCACGAACTTTTCGGTAAACAATTTTATCGGCGATCGCATGAACTGGTGCGAGTAAAGTAGCTTTAGCCTTGGCAACTAGTTTTTCGCTGGCAGAAGGATTAAGATTTTCTAGGTCTAAGCCCTGAGCGATGCGACGTGCCTTGATGTATTGCTCGGAAAGATTGAAAAAATTATTAACTAGTTTTTGTTTGCTTTCGGGTTGGTCGCGGAATTGTTTTTGGACACCTTCGTAGAGAGATTCCCACAGACGGGGTACTCCCACCATGTAATGAGGTTGATATTTTTTGAGGTCATTTTTGAGCGATCGCAAATTCGTATAGTATTGGGTACAACCCTGGGACAAGAGAAAATACTCCGCACTGCGCTCGTAGGCGTGCCAACTAGGCAAAATACTCAACACGCGATCGCCTGCTTGGCATTTGATGATGGTATGGAGATTCTTGACTTGATGGAGCAAGTTACCATGAGACAGCATTGCACCCTTGGGCTTGCCTGTGGTGCCCGAAGTGTAGATTAAAGTCGCTAGAGTAGCGCTAGTTTGTTCTACGGGAGTCAGTTCTTGGTCTTGAGCTAGTGCTAGCAGTTGGGAAAAATTGAGTACTTGGCAGTTTAGCTCTGAGATTTCTAATTGTTCGTCTGAGAGGAGGATAATAAACCTAACTTCAGAACCCTGAATCTCGCCGATTAGTCGGCGTAGAGTCTGCTCATTTTCTACTACTAGCGCCACACTATCACTATCTTGAAAGATGTAGCTCAACTCTTGAGTTTCTGCGGTACTAGAACGGACAATATTCACCGCCCCAGCTGTCATAATGCCTTGATCGGCAATCAACCAACGGGGAGAATTATCCGCAAATAGGGCTACTTTTTCTTGGGGTTGGATACCTAATATCTGAAGTGCGATCGCAAACTTCTCAATCTGATGATAAAGCTCTTGGTAAGTAAGTTTTACCTGGGGTTTGAGATGAGGCGCATTAAGGGCGACTGTTTGCCCGTAGTTTTTGGCTACAACACTCCAGATTTCGGGTAAGGACTGAACCTCAGAAATAGCTTTAGCAGATTGAGCAGCCAGAGAATTAGCAGTAATCATCAAGAGTTAAAGAATTAAATTATTGTTACTTCCTATTTTCAGGATAATTCCTTATTTATTTTTGCCCATCGCAATACAGACAGATTTTTTTTTGTCTATTGGGTTGTTGGCAGCTAGTCTTGAATATACTCTTTGTTATTAACTAGGGCAGATTCCGCGCGGGTAAATTCGCGACCGAGATAGCAGGCATGATCGAACATCGAGATCAAAGGAGGATTGGGTTCTTCCACAACCTTGACGCAAAGTTCTTTGGCAGTACGAGCCGAGAAAATAGTTTCTGCTACTCTGGGTTTACTCTTTGTGCCACAAGCAATTACTTCTCCTGTGTCGGGGTCTACGGCTAACCCTTGGTCATTAATAATGTTGGTGTAGTGCTTGGCGTAGATTAGGTTAGCTTCGCGGTCGACATAAATAATGAAATAACCTTTGGGGTCGAGATCGATTGGTCTTTTGGAGAGTTCGTCGTCGATTTGCTTGATTTCTGCTTTCAGGTTGGTTGTTAGTTGCTGAGTCCTCTTTGGTTTTTTAATTGGTTTTTTCCCAGAAGCTAATTTTATTACGAAGTACTGGCCATTAAGCTAATCACTAACAATTTTTTTGCCTTGATAGATTGTTTTAGAATCTTGGTCGAGGTGAATCCAGCCCAGGTCTTGCAAACGGTGCATCAGATTGGAAATAGTTACCCCAAGAGCTTCGGCAATCTGGTAGAGATGTTGCCACTTGGTAAGTTGTTTTTGGGCGGTAACTTCGCTCAAGATGTGTTGGGGCATCAGCAAACACCCCGCAAAGTACTGAGCTTGCCATTCAATGCCGTCTAAATCTGATTCGCTACGACACAGTAGAGGTTCGATATGGGGATGAATTCCTTTGCGCTGGAGCCTAATTTGCCGTTCTACTTCAGGAACATCGATATGGAGTACCCAGTGTCCGATTTCGTGGGCAATGGTAGACTCAGCGAAGCCTCCTTCTAGCTGAGGGAGATTCTCGTTAATTTCAATTAGTTTCTCCAGGGGTAAGATCCTAGCTGCAATTTGCCCTTGAGCATCATCAGGAATCCTGTCCCAGACCAGATCTAGTCCTAAAAACTCCGCTACTGTACTCGCATCGAGAGGCCACTTCAGGGTAGCACCGCGAGCGCGCTCTATCTCCATCAATACTTTAAGCGCAGCAGCTTCGATCTCTAGCTTAGAAATATAGCGGAAGGGACGAAAAACATTCACAGTTAGCCTAGCTCAAACAACACTATTGATTGCTTTTATGGTAGCAATTTGTCAGTTCCTTACTGGTTAATTTTGGGGTTTAGTTCTCTTCGATATTGGCTGCTTCTTGAAGGACTTTTTTGGCAAAATCAGGATTTTCCCGCATACGTCGAAATAAAACAGGCATGTCTTTGTAATGTTGCTTGAGAAGTTCTGCTTCTTGTTGGGGGATTCTCCCTGCCAGAAAAATCAATTCTTCTGCATCAAGATCGAGGTTGCGGGCTAAACCACGAATTACTTCTTCTTTGGGCGCATAGTCAGCGCGGTTATTTTCTAATTTAGAAAGATAGGTAAAGTCTATTTTGAGAATTTTTGCTAGTTCTCTTTGGGAATAGCTTTTATCTTTTCTGGCTTGACGAATCAGGGTTCCAAAATCTTCAGACATAAGTTGTTGACTCCTAAAAAAATCTCTTGAGCTAGCGATCGCAGACTATACTCTTAATTTCAACTGAATCAAGTAATAGAATAAATCGGGACTGGCCTCAGCTTGATGGTGATCCTTCTCAGTTTATTTTAACTTGAACAAACAATCAACTTAATAACTATTTTAGAATTTATTTTCAGATCAGGGATTGTCATAATCTGACCATAGTTTATGAGTCTACAGCAGCCAAATAACTCTGAAAATTGGCAAGCTACTGTCGATCATTTAAGGCTGTTTTGCGTTGCCATTTCTGCGCCAAAATCCCGTACTTGGGAGCAAAGATTGTGGCTAAAACAAATAAAAAAGTCAAAAGAACTACGATCGCCCCACCTGTAGAGACATCCAAGTGATAGCTGAGATAAGTCCCCCCAACACAAGAAAACACGCTACTAAGCACTGAAATAACCAGCATCAATTCAAAGCGATCGCTAAGTAAATAAGCAATGGAACCAGGAGTAACCAACATCGCGATTACCAAAATAATCCCCGCAGTTTGCAACGCCGTAATAATCGTAAGAGCCAACACCGACAACAAAGTGTAATACATTAGCTTGGTATTTAGTCCGATCGCCTTAGCGTGGTTGGGGTCAAAGCAAAACAACAAAAGATCTCTGCGTCGCAACAAGATAACAATCAGAGTCGCGATGCCTGCAATTAAAGTTTGCACAATATCTTGATTGGAAATACCCAGAACGTTACCAAAGAGAATGTGAGACAAGTCTATGTTGCTGGGGATCTTGGTTGAAAGCACAATCCCAAAAGCAAAAAAACCTGTAAAAACTACCCCAATTACCGCATCTTCTTTGACCCGAGTTTGTTCTTTGATATAGCCAATTGCTGCGATCGAGGCAAAGCCAAACACAAATGCCCCAATGGCAAAAGGAATATTCAGCGCATAAGCAATAATCACGCCTGGTACTACAGAATGAGAAACTGCATCCCCCATCAGTGACCAACCTTTGAGCGTGATGTAACAAGAAAGTACCGCGCAGACTAGACCGACAAAAGCACTGACCCAAATTGCTCTAACCAAAAAACCATATTGTAAAGGCTCGATCAGCCAATTCCAGAGAGCCATCACTGAGCGTATCCTCTGGTCACTGAGGCTGTTGGCAATGTTTGTTTGCTTGGGTAAGCTTGATTGTTTCTAGACATCTGACGCAAACTACTAACAGGTAGACCGCCAAAAGTCATGACAAGATTTTCTTCGGTAAAGGTTTCTGCGGTTGTCCCCTCAGCGAGAATGGTTTGATTGAGTAAAATAGTGCGATCGCAGAAAGTCGCAATCGAAGCTAGATCGTGAGTAGAAACCAAGATAGTATGTCCTTCATCTCTGAGTTCTAGCAGTAGGTCAATAATTCCTTTTTCGGTTTTGACATCTACTCCAGTAAAAGGCTCATCTAACAGAATCACTTTGCCTTGTTGTGCCAAGGCTCTAGCCCATTATGCCCGTTTTTTCTGGCCGCCAGA
>CAZQDI010000229.1:0-4317 GCA_964591785.1 uncultured Roseivirgaceae bacterium | reverse complement strand
TCTCTTTCTGAATCCTTGCTTGTTTACTTTCTTTCTGACTGAAGGTTGAAATGTTCTTTTCATGGTTCTTCTATCGCTTTAAAAAACGGTGTGCAAAAATAAGCAAATCTCTAGCGATTACAAATAATATTAAGTTATTTCCCTAAAGGAAGTTTGCCCACTGAACTTACAGTTTTTTCAATATTTCAATCGCCTGGCCTTCTTCAAATCTTGGCCCAAATTTGCTCACAATGGCAGAACTTGCCAGGCTTGCCAATTTTCCAGCCACTTTAAAATCCAGACCATGATTAATTCCATACAAAAACGCACCGGCAAACATATCTCCAGCTCCAGTACTATCAACGGCTTGAGTAGGGATTGGGTCAATATCAATGAATTCGTTCCCATCGTAGGCAATTGAGCCCTTCTCACTAAGCGTTATTACAAACTGTCTGGCAACGCTCTTCAACGCCTCCTTTGCATGATTCAAACCACTCACTCCTGTAAAAAGCTCAGCCTCTTCAATATTGCAGAATAGCAAGTCCACCCCTTGCCCCACAACTTCTTTCATTTGGTCTCCAAAATACTTCACCATTGCTGGATCTGAGAACGTTAGGCTTGTTTTTGTTCCATGTCTTCCAGCGATCTCTTTGGCTTCTTTCATTGCAACAAGCCCAGTGGTCGATGATACTAAAAAGCCTTCCATAAACAAATAATTTGAGTCTTTTATGGCTTCTTCCGATAGTTCTTGACTAGAAAAATCTGCGGTAATGCCTAAAAAAGTATTCATCGTCCTTTCAGCATCTGGCGTCACCATTACTAAACATTTACCGGTAATTCCGTCAAATAAGTGCTCCTTCTCGAGGTTGGTATCAATACCTGCGTCTAGCATATTCTGGGTGAATAGATGTCCATCTTCATCATTTGCAACCTTGCAGGTATAGAAACCTTTGCCCCCAAGTTCGGACAGTCCGAAAATGGTGTTGGCCGCTGACCCACCCCCTTGCTTCTTTCTGATTTTTCCCTGAACTGCTGAAAGCAGATCTTTTTGCCGCTCTTCCTCCACTAAGGTCATAAGGCCCTTTTCGACGGTATTTTCTTCGAAAAACTGGTCCTCAACCTCAATTTCGTAGTCAATCAACGCATTGCCAATTGCACATACATCGTATTTTTTAGTCATTATTTTTTAGTCAATTTCAATACTCTATTCGGATAGTCAGAAATTACACCGTCAACTCCCATCTCCAACATTTCAGCTATCTCTCTTTCGTCATTTATTGTCCATGGAACAACCTTCATTCCCGCAGATTGGATTTCTTTTACCAGCTTACGATCCAATAACTTGAAATAACAGGAGTAGATCTCAGGTGTAAACCCAAGCGAATCAATATTAGCTTTCCATGGCAGTTCGTTTTCAATAAGCAGTGCAAGTTTAACATCCGGATATTTCTTTTTGAAATATTGAAGGGTCCGAAAATCAAACGATTGAATGTTTACTCGGTCCCAAAGTCCTTTTTTAGAAATGAGCTTGAATGTAAGGTCAGAAAATTCCTCTGGAGTAGGGTGAAAAAGTGTGTCAGTCGCTAGCTGTGTCTTTAGTTCGATATTATAGTAGATATCCTGATTCGTTATTGACTCAATTGTATCCAACACAGCAGCGAGCATCGGCTTTGAGGTCCTGATCGGTTTTTGTTCAGGAAATCTGGGATGAACCTTAGACCCACAATCAAAAGCTTGTATTTCATTGTAGTTGAGTTCATAAATATTAATTATGGAATCCGCAGCTATCGCTCTTCCAAACGGGTCCAGGCAGAAGTCAGGTGAAAAATAGGGCTCATGACTTACAACCAATTGATCATCTTTGGAAACCACCAAATCCAGCTCTAGAGTAGTTACGCCCATATTGGCGGCCAATACGAATCCTTCAATGGAATTCTCAGGAGCTAATCCCCTGGCGCCGCGGTGACCTTGAACATCAATCGCTCTTTCTTCTTCCGCTACTTTGCAAGAAAGTAAAAGCAAACACAAAATCCAGTAATTTCTCATGACAAAAATTTTATTCTTGTAAAGATGTAATTCAATGACTCTTCATTAATCACTAAGCGGTAGAAATCTGTACCTGACAATCGATCTGGCTGGTAACCCGACTGCATTAAGTATTTTTTACTGATTCTCTTATCAAACCAATGCACCAATCGTATTTTATCACCTTCAATTTCGAGGCATGTCATCCCTCTTTTTCCAACCACACAGCCAGAGTTAAAGACACAAGGAATATGAAATAGAGTGTTATAAACATAACTCTTAAAGTTGTGGTCTTTATTCTCTTTATAGTACTGCTTTAATTCTCTTTTGTGCTCTCTGATTTCCTTTCGAATTCCTTCTAAACCGCTAATTGTAGATTTTGCATAATCTCTACACAATTGCTCGATTTTATATTTCAGACGTTCCACCTTATGTAAGGACTCAAAAAGGGGCCTGTGAGTGTGTCCAATTACAGATACAATTTTGTTGTAGGAGGAGAATCCGTAAGCTCTTTTTTCAATGGTATACTGTTTTCTGCTACTATGAGAAACCGAGTAGCTTTTAATACCTAAGGGATTAGCAAAATATTTCAGAGTGAATCCAATTAGCTCATTGTGTTCTTGGTATTTTTTACTCGCCTGATGTCCGTGAAATATGAAAAGACTATTATCATCTCCGCAGTTTAGCTTCAATGACTCGTGAAGTTTGTAATTGAAGGGTAATTCCTTCATCAATTGGAGCTCCAGATCGTGATTTCCAATCGTCTTATAGAGTGCATTCTTATTGTTGAACTGATCAAATACCTGATAGACCTGGGTCCACCTCTTTACAATTTTGGCGAGCTTAAACCGCTGAAGTTCTTCTACATCGCCATTAAGCACTAATGCATGATCCTTTTTAAGGTAGAATTTCTCGACTGCATTCGTGAATAGCGAAGCATTTCTTTTAAAGTCATCCGTGCTACCCCCATCTCCCATGTGAAGATCAGAAAAAATAACCCACCCCCGATGTTGATCAATTGGGAACTCCGGACTTTCTTCAAATTGTTTGGTAAGCTTTCTGTAAAGTACTTTAGTATTAATCTGATTCTTGGCCATCGCTTGGTTCGAAACAAAGCTGCCAATTTATCTATATTGCTTTGAAGTAATGTTTTGTTTTTGTGCCAATGCCCAAAATTAACAGTAGGGAAACATTAGTTCATATTAGTCCAATTCTGATCTGCCCTGTTTTTATAATCTGCTGGGTCCTTGTTCCATTCCTCCTTCAATGGACCGAAGAGGTTGGTTTGCCAATCATCGTAAAATAACTGTAGTTGACCATCCTGAATTTGCCACTGAGTAGGATCTGGCGACATCCGAGTGGAAGACTCAGCCACGGCATAAGCACACCATCCGCCATATGCAGGCAAATACTTTTCGGGATTTTCTTGAAACAACGTTCGATTCTTAGTGCTCGAGAACAAATAAGTATTTCCTTGGTGGGTAATTTGTTCTTTCTCGTTCCCTCTCTTAGCCAGCGACTGCTCAAAATATGCCACCGGATCATATCCATTGAGCGCAAAACCACCTTGAATAAAGACTGGTCCAGTCTCTTCAGGTGCGGAAGCACATGAGTAAATTCCTATCAAAATTGGTATCAGAAGGAGTTTTTTCATTTCGTTAATCAGCTTGGTATACAAATGAACACCTCAATAGAGAATCCCAATTGCATTTCAAACCAAATTCTCTCATTAGGTCACTTACAGGACACTTTCTTTTATGATCTTAATGATTACCTTCGAGATACGCAATCAAACCAATACCAATGCCTGCAATCCAAAGAATCGAATATAAGGGAGAAGAGATCATTTATGTCGATTACAGAGGTCTAAGTGAAGATGAAATGCTATCAATGGCAGGGTCTCTGCGAGAATTCTTATTGTCAGAACCGGGATACCATCTAAGACTGGTGAATATTACCGATACTCCGGCAACTCGCCAATTTACGTCCTTCATTAGACAGCTAGGCAAAGACACTAAACACATACCGGTCAAAGCTGCAATTGTGGGAATCACAGGAGCAAAAAAGGTACTACTATCCGGCTACAACAGACTATTGGGAGGAGCTATGAAGCCTTTTGATAACGAAGAGAAAGCCAAAGAGTATTTGGTTGGTTAGCTCATCCGTTTGTTTGAGGGTTCTTTTAAGATTCTTCCGGTAGAATAGCAGATCTACCAAATAAAGAATCCCATCAATTACTTGATGGGATTATCTTATTCTGTGGGCCCTACTGGATTCGAACCAGTGACCCCCTGCTTGTAAGGCAGGTGCTCT
>CAZQDI010000228.1:0-4320 GCA_964591785.1 uncultured Roseivirgaceae bacterium | reverse complement strand
CCTTGGCACCAGCCCACAATTGATCTCTTAGAGATTTCATATTGGAAAGTTCTACTTTGGCGCTGTCGGTCAATTCAAAGTATCTTTTACGACGCCCCCCACGTTCCTTGGTAGGCTCACCAAGGTAGGAGGTGATGTACTCTTTTTCTTCCAGTCGTGTAAGTGTTGAATGAAGTGCACCGATACTTAGTTTTCGATTAGCCCTGTTTGAAATGTCATTCAGAATGGCGACCCCATATGCGTCAGTAGCCAGGTTGGCAATCGTCAATAATACCAGTTCTTCAAATTCTCCAATAAATCCTTTCATATTTATTTCTTCTTTTCAGAACAAATAAAACGGAATCAAATGAGAATATGTTTCTTTTTTTAAGAATTAATGAAAAATGTACGTCATAGCCTGAAAGAAACGTTAAACTTTAAGCCAAACTTTGATACATCATTGTCAAGGTAGGTGAGGCGATGAAATGCCTGAACAGTGAAGAGTCTTAGAATATTTTCAACACCATAGCCGACTTCGATATAGGGTTTGTTGCTCCACTGTCTGAATGGTAGAATTTGGTTTCCGTCGAGGTCGGTCGGAAAGTTCGTGATCTGGATGTTTTCATTCCGCATTCCACCGTACAGCACGTTCGCACTTGCAATTAATCTCCACTTCAACTTGCGCATGACTGGAATGCGATTCATGATGAATCCCTCAAAAGAATGTCTCCACTTGAACTCCAGGTATTGATCCGAAGAGAATTCGAAAAAGTTCATTTGATTGTAGGCGAAATTGGCATAAACAAATGTTTCGTTGCCAATTGGATTAAAAAGGAGCGTATATGGAACATTTCCAAATAGGTATCCGGCACCCAAGTCAAATCTTGAAACGCCTAAGAAGCCCATTTTTTGCCGTTTTTGGATGCTGAACTGTAATTTGTGATATGAAAAATCGCCACCAGCCTGATCTGATCCAAAGGTGTATTTCAGTGTATAGATCGGACGTCTGACAGGACCCAGGCTAATGCGCTCGTTGTCGTTTACCACAAGTATCTCGTCTCTTCCATACTTTGTGGAGATGGAGGCTTCACTCACAGAATAGTTTGAGGCGAGTTCGTTCCTATTTTCACTCGTAAAATAGCTAAAATCAAATAATGGTTGAAGATCTTCATGCTTTAGTGATACTTCCGTATTCAGTCCCTTTCCTAGCTGTTTGATCGCACTGAATCGATACTTCTGCTTCAAAAAGGGTTGTGTAAGGTTGCCAAAGCGACTGAAGGTATAGAAGAGACTTGTCGGACCAATGTTTTCGTTGAGTAGCCATACCTGATCAATTTCCTTTGTTTGTTCATACCGGAATTCTGTCCATGGGTTTCGGTTTGCCAAAAAAGAAACATACCCGCTGTATTTCCATCTCTTATCATCGAATCCGTATCCGGCATAACCCCCCAAGGTCCATTTGTTGCTAAAGTTTATGTTGGTTCTGGCGCCAAAGCCCAGTCTGAGCCCTTCGATATCATTGTTTCCTAGCAGTACTGTGTAGGGCCCCAAATCGATCGGACCTGCTTTCACATATCCAGAGCTCATAATCTTAACTGCAGTGGTGAGGTTACGTACTACAGGTATGGCTTTAAGCGTATCAATCATTGAAAAGACACTAAGTTCCGTAGCGCTCAATGAATCATGCCTGGCCCCATTCCAATATGCTTCATCGGAATCTCTGACATTAGGGTCTAACGTAACCGCATTCATATAAAAGCTGTTTTCTTTAGGCTGATTGACGACAAAATCCTTATTTGAAACGTAGAACTTGGCTAGAAATCCCGCAGTCTTTGGAGTGAGAGGTTTGAAGTCAATGACCACTCGCGTCTTCGTCGGTAGCCAAGGGCCTGCGGAGGTTGGCTCCAGTTGCTGTTGAACCTTCAGTTTTTCCAGGAAATTCAAGTTGGAGCTTTGTGGGACAACAGCATCGATTTGTTTGAGTGCAAATCCTTCTTTTGTGATCCACATAGTGCCCTTAAATGCTAGATCTTGCTCTTGCTTCGGGAAGAAGTCCAGTTTGTAGCAGTAGTCTTTTCCCAAATAGACGCTATCCACAAGATCGTAGTCGTAGAGCACTCTCCAACTGTTGGTGATGGGGCTGGCGAATTCCTTGCCTGCAATGTTCAACCAGTTCTGATAGAAGTTATATTCTTGATAGGAACTACCAAGTAATTGTGAAGTGGTTGTCCCATCTGTAATGCCGACTCCAGTTACTTTGGTTTTTAAGACATCTTCATGTTTGGCGAACGGAGATTTGCGGTAATAAAATCTTGAGATGGCCTCAGAAGTCATCATGGGTAGAATTGGCTTGCCATCGTCCCCAGCCAACTGATCAACACTATCCATTACTTGCAGCACTTTTTGCATCAGCTTGCGTTCGCGCATCTCGTCTGAGATATTATCTATGCTAAACTCTGTGCGAGTGTAGCTTTCATAGTCGTAGGCGATCAGTTTTCTTTTGTCATACTTTTTTTTGTGCTGCATCACCTCTTTCATGATGGGTATTGCCGGGTTTTCGCCGGGAGTAACTATGACTTCCTGAAGTTTGGTGACATCTTCATCCAATTGAAAATTGATGATCTGTGATTGACCCTTCTGAAGTGGTTTTGTTCGAGTGACGTAACCCACATAGCTTACTTGTATTGAATCCACAGCTTGGGTGGTGCTGGTCGTGAAATTTCCCTCAAAATCTGTAAGGGCTCCATCTGAAGTCCCGGCAAAAACCACAGTCGCAAAAGGAATAGGTGCCCCTGTTTCTACCTCTATGACCTTTCCTGTGACCCTGGTAGTTTGCCCTTGACTGATTAGGTTCGTAATGAGTAGTAAACTGGTGAGTAAAGATCTCATTTCGGCTTTAACGAAAGTAGTTTTGATTAATTCTATTTGGAAGCAGATAAAAATTGTAAATCCGTAGTAAGGACATAACAACTGGTAAATAGGTTGCCATTAATTTTGAAATCAATGGAACTTTTTACGTTAGAGAAACATGATTTCATCGAGTTGAATAAATTACTCAAAATCACCCAATTGGCTTCTAGTGGGGGTGAGGCTAATCAGCTGATTACGGAGGGTCATATCATGGTAAATGGACAGCTGGAAAAACAAAAGAGAAAGAAAATACGGCATGGTGATCTGGTGGAATTTAATGGACAGACCGTCAAAGTAGCTAATGAATAAATTCACCGATGTGCCATAATATACCGGAAGGGTCATACAAAAAACCCTCTCTTCCCCAATCATAGTCTTTTGGTTCGACATAGCGCACTCCTTTAAAGCGCTGATCAAGCTCTTTGTTCTTCAAATCTGACCATTGAGACTCGAGATTTTCAACCTCAAGAAACATCATGGTATTATCTACCCACTGCTTTACGTAGTACCTCTGGAGATAAAACTCAGCTCGTCCCATTTTGAAATGAGACAACTCGTCTGAAACCCTTACTTCAGTAAAGCCCCAATAAAGATAGAACTGTCGTGAAAGGTCAAAGTCTTTGGCCCCTATGAATGGTCTGATTGACTTGGTTTCTTTCATCGCTAGACAAGTTCGGTCACATTTTGCAGATTACCTTTGTACTGATCTACTTCAACCCCAAATTTCCGTAAGAACTCAACTCCCTCATCGTTAGGTATACCTTTGTATGCGGCGTATGATCTTAAAAAAATGACTCGGGAGATCTTCATGGTATAAATGATTCTGGCGCAAGAAATGCACGGGGACAGCGTCACGTACAAGGTGGCACCGGCCACGTCGGTTTTATTTTTGACGGCGTACAATATCGCATTTTGCTCTGCATGAATGGCCAACGAACAGCTTCCTTTTGAGTCTCTGGGACATCCTGCTTCTGGCCATTCTTCATCACAGTTATGGGTGCCTGCCGGCGGACCATTATACCCGATGGATATAATTCGCGTATCCTTCGTGAGCACAGCTCCAACGTGCCTCTTGATGCAATGAGATCGCTTTGCAAGGTTTACGGCTAGTTCCATGAAAATATCGTCAAATTGTGGCTTATCCATGAGGCAAAATTAAGACCTGTGACCTGAATTGAATCATATTGAATCTAAATCAGGCCATCAAAAATGATGAGGATACGTATACTTGTTGAATTAAATTTCCAACAATGAATAGATCCCTGGTTGTTTTGCTCATCTTCTTTTCCATTTCCTTGGTAGCACAAGAAGAACCTACCATGAGTTTCGAAGAATACAATCCCACTTCTACCCTAAACGTCCCTGAGAATATTATCAAACGTGCCAAATTTCCCTTTGTAGACATTCATAGTCATCAATGGAATCTGACCA
>CAZQDI010000227.1:0-4562 GCA_964591785.1 uncultured Roseivirgaceae bacterium | reverse complement strand
CTATTTTCAAATTTCTAATGCAACTTGGTTAAGAATTTACAGTTTATCCAGCAAGGAAGCTGGCAACAAAAGAATGCACTTTGGCCACTGAACCATGAACATTGACGGAAAAACAGAAGTCTACGGGATTATTGGTGATCCCATCCGACAGGTTGCCGCACCCAAGTTGATGAATTCGGTCTATGGGGGTCGGAAAGAAAACAAAGTACTCGTACCCTTCCACGTCAACAGCCAGTCTTTGGCCGCCACTATTCATGGACTAAGGTGCGTTCAAAACTTTAAAGGAGCCGTCATTACGATGCCTCACAAAACAGAAATTGTAAAACTTCTGGATGAAGCCTCAGATGAGGTGAAAATGGTGGGTGCCTGTAACGTAATTAAGAGAGCACCAGATGGAAGCATCCACGGTGACTTATTAGACGGCAAAGGCTTTGTCCAGGGGCTAAAAAATCATCATCATACACTGAAAGACAAGACTGTTTTCCTTCAGGGCTGCGGGGGTGCGGCATCTGCTATTGCATTTTCATTGTGTGAAAATGAGATTCAGAAGTTATTGATCTTTAATCGAACGCAATCAAAGGCGTTGAGATTGATTGACCAGCTAAAAAAGAGGTATCCAATCATTGATATCTCATTCAGTGACACGATTCCGAGCGACACCAATCTATACATCAATGGAACTTCTGTGGGCATGCAAGCAAGTGACCGGCCCCTATTCCCTTTAGCCAACCTGGGAATCCGTGACTTATTGGTTGCAGATATCATCACGAGCCCGGAAATGACGTGCACTTTGAAAGAAGCGACACAACAAGGGCATCAGATTCAGAAAGGAATCGCCATGCTGGAAGGGCAAATTGAGCTGATGCACCAATTTATGGATTGACTCCAAATCCACCGGCCAAGTTCGAGCACCCCGGCCATTATAAAAAAAATCTGTCCCCTGTCCAGAACGTCCGGCACTAATCGTCTTCTCTACAAACAACCGAAAAACATCGCATTATGAAAAAGAACACACTACTCCTACTCGTACTTGCAGGATTGACTGCACTTACTTCCTACACCTTCCCAAATGAGCATGAAAAAGTGGAAGCGTTCATCCAAACGTACTTCGACCATTTCAATGCACACGACTGGGAATCCATGGCAGCACTCTATAGCCAGGAAGCACTTTTCAAAAGTCCTGCCCTGGGTGTCGGCACCCATGCACGCTCTCGTCAAGACATCATCCAGGAATATACCGAGCTAAGCCAAATGATCCCCGATGTGAGAGACTCCGTAATTAATGTACATCAGGCAGGTAGCCAACACATTGTGGTTGAATTTATTTCTACCGGAACGGACCCTTCGGGTGAAAAATTCGTACTACCTATCTGTACGATCTTCAAAATTGAGGATGGACTCATCACCGAAGATTTCACTTACTACGACAATTTCTAAGAGAAGATTCTATGGACGTATTTGCGCAACTCGCTGACCTCTCTCCTGCCATCCGTTACATTGCCATCTACCAGGGCGGCGAACTACGGACCTGGCAGCGGGAGGCCATCGACGGGGCCAGCAGCCATGAATCCGACCGATATGAAGAACTCCTGGTCAACCCGACCTTACTGACCCTTGCAAAACAACGTGGCGATATCGACTGTGGGGGCTTGAATTTCCTACTGGTGCGTTATGGCAATTTCTACCAACTCGTTCGACACCTGAATGACGGCCACATCTCCATCTGCATCGATCCTGCCGCAGATCCCCTTCAATTGGAGGCGAAGCTAACTGACCTGCTGGGTTAAGGGGCTTACCCACCCGCATTTCACTGCCATTCGCAACAAAAGAAAACTTGATAACCAATTCCAAACAGCAAACAGGATGAGGCCAGTGCCTACGCTTTCCCCCTCTTTCACCAGTGCACACTTACCACATGTAAAAGTCCATCCAGTGTCCAAAAACCGGTTCCTGCCGCTGTACCACCCTTCCCCGGGAGGTGAAAACCCAATCCTGCGACCTCATCTGACCTCCCTGTAAAATATTATTCTTCCCTGGGAGTTCAAAATCATTTCCTGCGATACTATATTCGTTTCCTGGGCCCCAGGGAAGAATTATATTCTGTATTATTTAAGTGGAATTTATTCCTTTATAAGAGTGATTACTTTTACTTATGGGTCATAAAGAACCAAAAAAATCCATTTTGGTTAATTTTAGCAGGTATCCACAATTAAATATTCACGCTTATGCCACAGGATTTTTTTGGAATTGAGAAACAATTACCCACCCAGCTCGGCTCCCATAAATATTTCAGCCTTTTTGACCTCGCAAAACAAAAGCCAGTCGTCAACAAGCTGCCCTACTCGATCCGAATCTTGCTGGAAAACGTCATCCGAAACTACGACGCATTTGCTGTCACGGAAGAGCACCTGGAGACGATCTTGAACTGGAAGGAGACAGCTGGTAAAAAAGACATCCCCTACTCCCCTGCCCGAGTGCTCATGCAAGACTTCACGGGCGTACCGGCCGTCGTGGACATCGCTTCCATCCGTGCTGAAGTTGCCAGAAAAGGAAAGGACACCTCCAAAACCAACCCCGTCGTGCCGGCAGATATGGTAATCGACCATTCCGTGGTCGTGGACCACTTTGGCACCCCGGATGCCTACCAAAAAAATGTGGACCTGGAATACGAACGTAACGGCGAACGATACAAACTACTCAAATGGGGACAGCAGGCTTTCTCCAACTTCAGCGTAGTACCTCCAGGCATGGGCATTTGCCACCAGGTAAACCTGGAATACCTGGCAAAGGGCGTCATCGAGCGAGACGGTTACCTGTTTCCCGATACCTTGGTTGGGACCGACTCCCACACTCCGATGGTCAATGGCATCGGCGTACTTGGTTGGGGCGTAGGTGGCATTGAAGCTGAGGCTGCCATGTTGGGTCAACCCATCTACATGATCCTCCCCGAGGTCATCGGACTGAGGATCACAGGCAAAATGATTGAAGGAACCACCGCCACGGATTTGGTGCTTACCATCACCCGATTGTTGCGCGATTACGGTGTGGTCGGTAAAATTGTTGAAGTATTTGGTCCTGGCCTCGCCAATCTCGCAGTGACGGACCGAGCTACCATTTCGAACATGTCGCCAGAGTTTGGATGTACGGATACCCACTGGCCGATCGATGCACAAACGCTCGACTACATGCGTAAGACCAGCCGTCCGGAAGACCACATCGACATGGTCGAAGCCTATGCCAAAGCCAACTTATTGTGGAGAGATGATGAGGCTGAAATCGAATACACTGACGTGATCGAACTCGACCTGGGCACCGTCGAACCTGCGATCTCAGGTCCGAAACGGCCACAAGACAAAATCTTACTCAAAGAGGCAAAACCACAAATCGACCAGCTTTTGAATGAATTCGATTCGAAGCGGCAAAGCATCCAGGTATCTACTAAAGACTACGGAGACTTTACCCTCAATGAGGCCTCGGTGGTTGTTGCTGCCATCACCTCCTGCACCAACACCTCCAATCCGAGCGTAATGATTGGAGCAGGTCTCGTTGCTAAAAAAGCCAACGAGCGGGGACTGCAAATCAAACCCTGGGTAAAAAGCTCCCTGGCACCGGGTTCTCGCGTGGTCACAGAATACCTGGACAAGTCCGACCTCTCAAAAGAACTCGACGCACTCAAGTTCCACACGGTCGGATACGGATGCACTACCTGCATCGGCAACTCGGGAGACATGATCCCAGAGGTACAGCAAGCAGTGATTGAAAACAACCTGATAGTATGCTCGGCACTCTCCGGTAATCGAAACTTCGAGGCACGGATTCACCCCAACATCAAGATGAATTTCCTGGCATCTCCGATGCTAGTTGTGGCCTATGCCCTCGCAGGGACGATGGAGTTTGACATGAATAACGACCCGCTCGGTTCAGACCAAAATGGGAACCCTGTCTTCTTAAAAGACATCTGGCCCTCTTCGGAAGAGATCATGGAGGTAATGTCCAGGGTCGTAAAACCAGAAGACTACAAAAGCACCTATGAGACCATTTTCGATGGTGATGAGGCCTGGAAAAGCCTGGAAGCCCCGACCGGACAGACGTACGACTGGGACTCCAAGTCTACCTACATCCAGGAGGCTCCTTTTTTCAAGGACATCTCAGAGACAGTACCGGAGCCGGAAGACATCCACGGTGCCCATGTACTCCTGCAGCTGGGTGATATGGTGACGACTGATCACATTTCCCCGGCAGGAAAATTTCAGCCCGAACATCCTGCGGGTAAGTACCTGGTAGAGAACCACGTCGAGAAACGAGACTTCAATTCGTACGGTTCCCGAAGAGGAAACCATGAAGTAATGATGCGAGGTACCTTCGCCAATGTGCGGATCAAAAACAAGCTTGCCTCAAGAGAGGGCGGCTGGACGACCCACATCCCCAGCGGAGACGAGATGACCATCTTCGACGCTTCGATGAGTTATCAAAAGACAGGTACCCCGCTGGTGGTCATCGGCGGAAAAGAATATGGTTCGGGATCTTCGAGGGACTGGGCAGCAAAAGGCACCCAGCTGCTG
>CAZQDI010000226.1:0-4572 GCA_964591785.1 uncultured Roseivirgaceae bacterium | reverse complement strand
AAGTAAAAAAGCAAGCCCCTTTCGGGGCTTTGATCAGGTGGTCTCCTTATTCCGATCCTTTACAGATCTCCTGAATGGAAGCTTGGGTGGTTTCCTCACCCCAGGTCGGAGCAAATGGGTTTTCAGCACGTGTGCCTTTATCAAACAGGTCTTTGGCTTTGGCAAGACTTTCGCATGCCCCACCATCACCACCACCCATAAATTGCGCCGTACCATGCTGCATTCTAGCGAGCAAATAATGGGCACGAGGGTTGTTGGGGTCCAGTTGTACAGCCTTATTGAATTGTTCGAAAGCCATGCCACTGTACGTCATGCCACGAGCACCGGGATCAATGGTGAGCTGCATCATATAGGAATACCCCTTTAAAGCTACCAGTTCTGAGTTTCCTTCAGCAACCTGAAGTCCCTTGTCAATCTCCTTGATCGCAAGGTTTAGATACTTATCCTTTTCATCGCCACTTTCAAAAAAGCCGCTCATTCGTATGTATCCATATGCAGAGTAGTAGAAAGGCTCCCATCGGTCGGATTCAGCCTCTCCAATCCTGGACAATTGGTTAATGACACCCTGAAGTTCGTCTGCGGATTTTGCACTGAATACTGCAGGGATATTTTTTCCCATTGCTTTCTCAAACTGGCCATTTGCCAGACTGGTAAGTGCGATTGCGATGCCAAAAAGCATCAAGAAGGTCCGTTTTACTGTTTTCATACTATTAGTCATTTTGAATTATAAATTTGGTAATTGATTAATGCCTTTGTTTTTGGAGAGTGTGATGAAGATCCCCAGAAAAATGAATCGCTTGGCGGCAGGAGTCACTGCTCGATGTGCGTAAATACCATTCTCATCGGGCTCATCTGCGAATTCATAGCCGAAAATATTGTTAATGCCCAAAGCATTGTTCACCATCGCATGTAAAATCACCTGACTGCTGTACAGATAGCTGATATTGAAGCTCAGGTCATGATATGACGGAGTTTTGCCAGCCATAAACTGCTCGCTGTTTAGGTCATTGTACCGTCTGGGACTTGCAAAAGAATAGGTCACTCCCACCTGGCTTTTGATTTCATCGAAGAATTTCTTTGTGACGATTGAGAAGTTATGGGCCGAAGCAAACGCGGGTGTGAAAGATCCCGGGAAATCCTGATAGCTGCGCTCCGTTTGAAGGTACGAATAGCTGACCCAATAATCTAGATTTCGGACGGTCTTTGAATCTCTCCAGAAGAGCTCTACTCCTCGTGCATGACCGTCACCATTAAATTGATAAGTGGTCGGATCAAAGATGTTGTCGAATCGGGTAAGGTTCTTGTACTTTTTCTCATAAGCTTCTACACGAAAGGTCTGGCCATCATTAACCCACTGGTAGTTCGTGATGTAATGTTGGGCCCGTTCCTGAGCGGCCTGCTTGTCAGTCAACAGGACCTGATCAGAGGCTGCCTGTCGAAAAGTACCGAAAGCCATCGAAACCTGGCTAAATTTTCCGGTTTTGTATGCTGCTGAAATTCGTGGATCTACATTTACTTGATCTGTCAGATTGGAATACTCACCACGTAAGCCTCCTTTGAAGGCCAGCTCCTTGGAGACGAAAAGCTCAGTCTCCACAAAACCTCCATATACCCGTTCGTTGAGCGACTGAGCGAAAACCTCACCGTCAGCCAACCTTTGATCCATATTTCGACCGATGACCTCAGTTCCAATAATGATAGCTAATCGATCTGAATGCTGGTAATCCGTAACCAGTTTGGTATGAAATCCTGTCAGGTCTTGCGCTCGACTGGCTTGATCCAAGGAAGCATAATCCTTACTTCTTGTGACCGAAGCTCCGGTACGTAGACCCCATTTTTCACTGATAAAATCTCGATAACTTGCATTCAAATAAGCATATTCATTGGTGACTTCAACTGGTAGGTTAAGCTCTGGATTAGCAATATCTGCCTGGTATAGCTGCAAGCTTGAGCTGCTTAGGTTCGTATAGAATTTTAACAGTCCAGTTCGTCCCGTTTTTAATCGGTAGGCAAAATTTCCATTCACATCCTGGGGAGCCCGATCCCATTCCAAATTTTGGTTGACCAATGCAAAGTAGGGTGTCAGGTTGGTGTACTGAACCTTGCCTGCAAAGGACCCTTTTTCAAACGAACGTGTTGTGGAAATATCTGCACCCACCGTCATCAGAGAGATATCCGTTCTGTTACTGCCCGAAACGTCTTTTGAATCCAGGATCAGCGCGGACGATAAGGCTTGTCCATATTCCGCAGAATATCCACCCGTAGAAAAACTGGTTCCTTTGAACATAAATGGAGAGAATCTGCTTCTCCCTGGAGTGTTTGGCGCCGAAGGACTGTATTCATTGTGGACTAACATGCCATCGATGAACGTCTTGGTCTCCCTGCCTTCTCCCCCACGAACAAACAATCTCCCGGTCTCACCTACACGTTGCGTACCGGGCAGGGTGTTCAATGCTCCGGGAATGTCAGCGGTTGCTCCGGCCGTGGTGGCAATATCCAGAGGCTTCAAGACTTCCCGTTTATTTTCGTCAGAAGCATTAAAGGAACCAGCGGTGATAGTCACTGCATTCAGTTGACTGATTTCTTCCCGTAGTTTTAGTTCCAATGATTGATGATCCGAATCTATCGGAATCGAAAGCGTATGAAATCCAATAAAAGAAGCAATCAGAATAAGGTCCCCTTCCTCATAGGTGGTGAAAGAAAAGTTTCCATCAATATCGGAGGTCGCTCCGTCATAGGTTCCCTCAATGTAAACATTCACTCCCAGGAGTGGCTCACCTGCCTTATCTGTGACCTTGCCAGACACGACAGTTTGTGCCATCCCTTGGAATGAAACAAGAAAAAAAAGAAGTAGCGTCGTAGTAGCCTTCATTGCGTTTGAGTTTGTAGGTTCAAAAGTGAAGGCCCCCTTCAATACCTACTAATAAGGCTTACTGAACTGTTACATTATCGAGATGAATTGTAAATTGTAGGTTGAAAAACCTATCAACTATGAAGAGAATCTTACTGATATCCGTATTCCTTAGCAGCACCCTATTAACCTTCAGTCAGCAGTTTGACGCCAAAATCGAAGAAATGGTAGCTCAAAACGAAGCACAGGTCATCGAGTGGCGACACTGGTTTCATCAAAACGCTGAATTGAGCAACAGAGAATTCAAGACGGGAGAACGAATCGCCGACATTCTGAGAGACATTGGTTACGAGCCACAGACGGGAGTGGCAAAAACGGGGGTCGTCGCAATACTTAAAGGCGGAAAGCCCGGACCCGTTGTCGGACTACGAGCAGATATTGATGGCTTACCGGTGAAAGAGCGGGCAGAGATCCCCTGGGCCTCCACTCAAATGGGTGAATACAATGGCGAAGAGGTGCCGGTGATGCATGCGTGCGGTCATGATACTCACCTGAGCATCCTGTTGGGTGTGGCCAAAATGCTTTGGGATATTAAAGATGAAGTTCCGGGAACAGTTAAGTTCATTTTTCAGCCTGCGGAAGAAGGCGCCCCGGTCGGCGAAGAAGGCGGAGCCAAACTAATGGTGGATGAAGAGGTCCTCAAAAATCCGGATGTGGATGCCATTTTTGGCTTGCACATCAATGCAAATACACCTGTAGGTAAGCTAAAGGTGCGGCCTCAGGGAATTCTTGCGGCAGTTAATTCTATGCGCATCGATATCAAAGGAGTGCAAGCCCATGGGTCAGCTCCCTGGTCAGGAGTGGATCCGATCGTTACCGCTGCACAAATCATCAACAACCTTCAAACCATTGTCAGTCGTAATATGGACTTAACCAAAGCTCCGGCTGTAATCACTATCGGAGCAATTCATGGAGGAGTTCGATACAACATCATTCCAGAAGACTTATATATGTTGGGGACCATTCGAACGCTTGATAAAGACATGCGCGCCCAGGTTCTTCAAAGAATTCGGGAAGTCGTCACCAAGACTGCAGAAGCGAACAATGCAGAAGTTGAAATATGGATTGATGAAGGATATCCAATTACCTACAATGAACCAACGCTCTACGATAAAATGCTGCCCACTCTTAAGAGGGCAGCAGGTGAACGAAATGTAAGGATTACCAGACCCATTACCGGAGCAGAAGATTTTTCCTTCTTCCAGGAAGAAGTCCCGGGATTATTCTTCTTTATTGGCGGATGTCCCGAGGGTGTTGATCCTAAAACAGTTGCCGGACACCACACTCCTGATTTCTACGTAGACGATAGCGGTATGAAACTAGGAATGAAGGCCATGATGGGACTAACGCTCGACTACCTAAGCAACAATTAGTCAAGATAGCTTTGCCAGGAAAGAGCTGCCTCCCGGTAGCTTTTTTTTGTTGGAAGACCTCGTACCCATAGAACCTCACAAAAAGCACCTCTAGCCCCAAAATGATTACTTGCTGATTTATTGATAGTTATGGATTTACAGTGGAACTCCTGGTTTAATTGCATTTTTATCACATGATAATAATTACATGTATACCATTGCTGGACACAGATTTAATTCTTATTTGATTGACGTTGCACAGTTTAATTTCAGTTCAAATCAATGGAAAATCATGAACAATTCAAATAA
>CAZQDI010000225.1:0-4624 GCA_964591785.1 uncultured Roseivirgaceae bacterium | reverse complement strand
TAAGTTTGATTTTAGTCGCTTTATATATTTCTTTGCATCTCATTTTAAACCAAACATCAAAAAAATGTCTGAAATAGCACAAAAAGTAACGTCAATCATTGTTGACAAGCTCGGTGTAGAAGAGTCTGAAGTAACTCCTGAAGCAAGCTTCACCAATGATCTTGGCGCAGATTCACTCGATACCGTTGAGCTAATCATGGAATTTGAAAAAGAGTTTAACATCTCTATTCCAGATGACCAAGCTGAAAATATCGCTACGGTAGGTCATGCCATCACTTACTTAGAGGAAAACGTTAAGTAATCACTTAACCCACAAGATTTTATGGAATTAAAACGAGTCGTTGTAACCGGTATCGGTGCCATTACACCCTTAGGCAATACTGTTGAAACCTACTGGGATTCACTTGCTAAGGGTGTAAGTGGCGCGGCTCCAATCACTCGTTTTGATACCGAAAAGTTCAAAACCAAATTTGCCTGTGAAGTAAAAGGATTTGACCCCAACGAATTTCTGGATCGTAAAGAAGCCAGAAAAATGGATCCCAATACTCAATATGGAATGGTTGCGGGTGAACAGGCAATTGTTGATTCGGGCATGGATCTCGAATCCGTAGATAAAAATAAAATTGGAGTCATATGGGGGTCCGGAATTGGAGGTTTTAGCACATTCCAAGACGAAGTAATAAACTTTGCAAAAGGAGATGGAACGCCTCGATACAATCCCTTCTTTGTTCCAAAAATGATCGCAGATATTACACCGGGGCTCTTGTCAATCAAATATGGATTTATGGGACCCAATTTTGCTACGGTATCTGCTTGCGCCTCATCAAATAACGCTATTACTGACGCATACGCCTATATTCAGCTTGGTAAAGCTAAAGCCATTTTAACGGGCGGCTCGGAGGCTGGAGTAATTGAATCTGGACTTGGTGGATTTAATGCAATGAAAGCACTCTCGGAAAGAAATGACTCTCCTGAGACTGCGTCAAGACCTTACGACAAAGACCGGGATGGTTTTGTTTTAGGGGAGGGATCAGGCGCAATTATTCTCGAAGAATTGGAACACGCTAAGGCACGTGGAGCAAAGGTTTATGCTGAAGTACTTGGAAGCGGTATGTCAGCTGATGCGCATCACATTACTTTGCCTCACCCAGAGGGTGCTGGAATAGAACTGGTATTAAAAAATGCATTAGAAGATGCCGGAATTAGTCCTGAACAGGTAGATTATCTTAATACTCACGGAACTTCGACCCCTGCAGGAGACGTCGGAGAGGTTAAGGCCGCCCAAAGGGTTTTTGGCGAACATGCGTACTCGATGAATATCAGCTCCACCAAATCAATGACAGGACACCTATTAGGAGCCGCAGGAGCTGTCGAATTTATCGCATGTCTACTGGCACTTGAAAAAGGAATCGTCCCTCCTACAATCAATCATTTCACTGACGACCCAAACATTGATCCAGAACTGAATTTAACGTTCAATTCAGCCCAGGAGAGGGAGGTAAATATTGCAATGAGCAACACCTTTGGATTTGGAGGCCATAACACATCCATCGTTATAGGAAAATATAAGGAGTAGTAAGTGTCTTCATTTCGAAAACGAATTACAGGAGCACTTCTAAATCCACTAAAATCCGAAAAAAAACTTCGACGTTCGTTTAGAATTATCACCGGACTGTCTCCAATTAATTTAGCCCTCTACAAACAAGCAATGCGTCACAGTAGTGTGGCTACTATCAATGACAAGGGGATAAAAGACTCGTATGAGCGGTTAGAATACCTTGGTGATGCAATCCTTGGAATGATGGTCGCAGAGCATCTATTTTCCCAGTACCCCTTTGAAGAAGAAGGGTTTTTGACCGTTATTCGAGCTAAAATTGTAAATAGGGAGTCTTTGACCAGGCTAGCTCAAAAGATAGGATTAAAAGAACTTGTTCAATATAATCAGGGATCGCGCACGCATAAGTCTGTCTTTGGTGATTGCATGGAGGCTCTCATTGGGGCCGTTTACCTGGACCATGGATTTCATGCCTGCCGAAGATTCGTAATTCAAAAACTTATCAGACCTCACTATGATCTAGACGAATTGATCTCTACCACTACCAACTATAAAAGTAAACTACTCGAGTGGTCACAAAAAGGGAACAAAGATCTTCGTTTTGAGATTATTGATGATGAGGATCGAAGATTTACTGCTCAGGTATTTCTAAATGATTCCCCAATGGCGAAGGGCTTCGGCTTTAGCAAAAAGAAAGCAGAACAGGATGCAGCTAGAAAAACATACGAGGATCTTAATTTGGAAGAATGAAGACTACCACTAAACTTGCTGGAGCCTGTCTCAATCAAACTCCTCTGGACTGGGACAACAATCTCAGTAATATCACGAATGCAATTAATGAAGCTCGCCAGAAAAAGATAGACATTCTATGTCTTCCAGAACTCTGTATCACCGGATATGGTTGTGAAGACCTTTTTTTGAGCAACTGGCTTCCAGAAACTGCTATTGAAAAATTGATGTCAATAGTTCCAAAAACACATGATATTGCAATCTCAGTGGGTTTACCGGTAAGGTTGGCTGGATCAGTTTTCAACACAACTTGCTTTATATCTAATCAAAAAATCAAAGGCTTTTATGCAAAGCAAAAGCTAGCAAATGATGGAGTTCACTATGAACCGAGATGGTTTCAACCATGGAAACCAGGAAGTGTCGAGTCGTTAACAATCCATGGCACCACCTATCCTTTTGGGCATATCACTGTCGAGGAAAAGAACCTAATAATTGGATTTGAAATCTGTGAAGATGCTTGGCAAAACGGAAGGCCCTGTGAATTGCTTGATAAAAAGGTTGATATTGTGCTTAATCCAAGCGCTTCTCATTTTGCATTCGAAAAAGCCGCCTTTAGGGAACGGCTTGTTGTTAATAGTTCGAAATTATTTGATTGTGTCTACATATACTCCAACTTGTTAGGCAATGAAGCAGGTCGTATGATCTACGACGGAGATGTACTAATCGGCCAAAAAGGCGTCCTAATAGGCAGAAACCATCGGCTGCAGTATCACAATTATCGACTTCTTTCTGTGGAAGTTGATTTTTCAAAAAACACCTCGATTCCAAACATAAAACCAGATTACGGCAGTGTTGAAGAAGAATTTGCCCATGCAGCTAGCCTTGCATTGCTAGATTATTGCAGAAAGAGTGGAAGTCGGGGTTTTGTGCTATCCCTAAGTGGCGGTGCCGATAGTAGTGCTATCGCCACATTAGTAGCGGTTATGGTAAGAAATGGGATATCGCAACTAGGAAAAGAGCTTTTTGAAAAGAAACTGGGATTCAAATTAGTTGGGGAGACAGAGCAGGATTATGTAAATCAATTGTTGACCACCGCATATCAGTCAACCAAAAACTCTTCGGAAGCTACGCTTAATTCCGCCCGGCAATTGGCAACAAGCCTTGGAGCTAAATTTTACAACTGGTCAATCGATGACATTGTAAACAAATATTCGTCTACCATCGAAAACGCTATTGGAAGAGATCTTACATGGGAGAATGACGATATTACCCTACAAAATATCCAAGCCAGATCTCGGGCACCTATTATTTGGATGCTTGCCAATCTAGAAAACAAACTATTACTTGCAACTTCCAATCGAAGCGAGGGTGACGTTGGGTATGCTACAATGGATGGTGACACTAGCGGTAGCATATCGCCCATAGCCGGGATTAGTAAGTACTTTATCATCAATTGGTTGAAGTTTGCAGAAAGTTCATTAGGATATAAAGGCCTGCATGAAGTCAATAAGCTAACTCCCACTGCGGAATTAAGGCCGTCTGAACGACATCAAACGGATGAAGAAGACCTAATGCCGTATGAGGTGCTAATGAAGATTGAACGTGCAGCCGTTCTAAACGGAAATTCGCCAAAACAAGTCTTTGATCTGCTGATAGGCGAATTTGAAGCAGAAGAACTTAAGAGATGGATTCAGAAATTTTTCAAACTTTGGACCAGAAATCAGTGGAAGCGCGAACGCTACGCTCCTGGATTTCATTTTGATGATTTTAATATTGATCCCAGGTCTTGGTACCGGTTCCCGATCTTGAGTAGTGGATACCAGGAGGAATTGAACAACCTTTAAGCTCATGGCATGGCTTAAGACAATCACATTTGGAGTGCTTTTCATGAGTGCAATTCTACTTTCATACCATATCTCCTCGATTGAAAATAAGAAAATCACTTTAAAGAACGATCTCATTGAGCTTTCAGACATCAAGTATGGTCTTTTCAATATAGATGAATGGAAAGTGATCCTAGCGGATGTGATTACCAAAAAAGTAGAAGAATTTGATCTAAGTGATACCAACAGAGAAGAAATGAGGTATCGAATCTCAACCTTTCTGGAAACCGCCATTAATGATTTTGAATCAAGGTACAGAAAGAAAAAATCTAAAAGCATTTTTGGAATCATTGAAAGTAGTGCTGCTTCTGCTTTTGGTGTATTTGATACGATCAAAAAGGACATCCCAAAATTCACCGACCAGATACTGGAATTTCTGAATGAAAGGGAGAATAGGGAAGCAATTCGGGATTACCTCATTAAAAAACTTGATACATATGCTGATGACACCTTCTCT
>CAZQDI010000224.1:0-4833 GCA_964591785.1 uncultured Roseivirgaceae bacterium | reverse complement strand
TCATGCAACAAATCAGAAATATTGCCATCATCGCCCATGTCGACCATGGTAAAACAACATTGGTTGATAAGATCATTTACGCAACCCAGGAGTTTCGGGAAGAGAAAGGGGAACTAATTCTTGATAACAACGACCTTGAACGGGAAAGAGGAATCACCATTCTATCAAAAAATGTTGCCGCCGAATACAAGGGAGTCAAAATCAACATAATTGATACTCCGGGTCACGCGGATTTTGGAGGTGAAGTCGAGCGGGTACTAAAAATGGCAGACGGTGTCATCCTACTGGTGGATGCCTTTGAAGGCCCAATGCCTCAGACTCGCTTTGTACTCGGCAAAGCTCTTGGACTTGGGCTAACCCCAATTGTTGTCGTCAATAAGGTCGACAAAGAGAATTGCAGACCTGATGAAGTCCATGAACAGGTATTTGATTTGATGTTTTCATTAGATGCTACTGAAGAGCAGTTGGATTTTCAAACTCTATATGGTTCTAGCAAGCATGGTTGGTTTGGGGAGGATTGGCAACAACCAACGGACAATATAGCTCCACTACTAGACAAGATCATTGAAGTGATTCCACCAGCCCCATTCAAAGAAGGAGTACCAGCTATGCAAATCACTTCATTAGATTTTTCCTCATTTACAGGAAGAATTGCAATTGGAAGAGTTTTTCAGGGAATACTAAAAGAAGGTGCTTCGCTTGGGATATCCAAGAGAGACGGTAGTTTAAAACGAGTGAAGATCAAGGAGCTCCATGTTTTTGAAGGCCTTGGGAAACGTAAAGTTGAAGAAGTTCATGCCGGAGATATCTGCGCGATTACCGGAATTGACGACTTTGAAATTGGAGACACCATCACAGATTTTGAGCGACCAGAGATTCTTCCACGCATTGCCATAGATGAGCCCACCATGAGTATGATGTTTGCCATCAACGATTCTCCATTCTTTGGAAAGGAAGGCAAGTTCGTCACATCCCGCCACCTCAGGGATCGACTTATGAAAGAGTTAGAAAAAAATCTAGCTCTCAAAGTCGAAGAAACAGATACGGAAGATAAGTTTTTAGTTTACGGAAGAGGAGTTTTGCATTTATCCGTTTTGATAGAAACTATGCGACGGGAAGGGTATGAATTGCAAGTGGGTCAGCCGCAAGTCTTATTTAAGGAGACGGAAGGTCAAAAAATGGAACCAATTGAAAACCTCGTGATTGATGTACCTGATGAATACTCTGGTAAAGCGATTGAGATGGTTACTCAACGTAAAGGAGAATTGAAGGTAATGGAACCTAAAGGAAACATCCAACACCTTGAGTTTGAAATACCCTCCAGAGGACTGATTGGACTCAGGAATAACATGCTTACCGCAACAGCAGGAGAGGCTGTAATGACCCATAGACTCAAGGAGTATCAACCCTTCAAAGGACCGATTCCCGGTAGGATCAATGGGTCATTGATTTCGATGGAAAATGGTCCCGGAACGCCGTACTCAATCGACAAACTGCAAGACAGAGGAATCTTCTTTATCGACCCAAACATTGATGTTTATACCGGACAGGTAATCGGAGAACATAGCCGAGATAACGACCTCGTTGTTAACATCCAAAAAGGAAAGAAATTGACAAACATGAGGGCTTCGGGCTCTGATAACAACGTTCGGATTGCGCCCGCTAAAAAATTCAGCTTGGAAGAGGCCCTTGAATATATTCAAAAAGATGAATACGTAGAGGTGACCCCAAAATCGTTGAGAATGAGAAAGATCTACCTAGACGAAAATCAAAGAAAACGAATGGCCAACGCGGAAGCATAAAGCCATAAGCAACACTTGGTAACCTTTCATGTAAAAGAATTATGGCAGGAAGCCATTGAGCTTTTTATGGTTTTAAAATTGCAGGTTGTCACTAAACAGATCATTCATGAAAAATTTTAGTTCAGTCCTTTTATCCGTTCTGTCATTGCTATCGTACTCCCAGGAGAAGTATGAAATTTTGATTGATCTGACAAAAGCGAAAGAAGACAAACTACCCGTAGAAATCCTTGTTCCGGACCTTAATGTAGATGAGGTGGAATATCATATGCCTAAGATCGTCCCAGGAACTTACAGCATTTCAGATTTTGGACGGTTTGTTGTCAACTTCAATGCACTTGATACTGCTGGCAATAAGCTGGAAGTAAAAAAACTTTCTACCAATAGATGGTTGATCAAAGATGCTTCGAGACTCTCCAGATTGACCTATTGGGTTGAAGATTCGTTCGACGACTTTGATGGGTATGGCGGCAACCGTGTTTTCGAACCTGGAGGTATGGGGATCGATGTCCAAAACGATATCTATGTAATGAACACCTTTGGCTACATCGGATATTTAGAAGGACAAAAGTTCCTTCCATTTGAGTTAACCATAAATCACGATGAAAAGATAAAAGGAGCTACTTCTCTTGATAGAATAAAAGAAACACCGACTTCCGATGTCTACACTGCTGCGAACTACAATTTTCTTGCCGATGCACCTATCATGTATTGTGAGCCCGACATTGTCACAAAAGAAATTGCGGGTGCCGACATTTTGGTATCAGTATATTCACCAAATAAGGTTCTGTCGGCACAAGACGTGATGGACAACATCGACGAGCTAATGGAGGCACAAGCAAATTACCTGGGTGGTGAACTACCGGTCGACAGGTATGCTTATCTCATTTATTTATTTGACAATCAAACCATTTCAGGCTCGTATGGTGCCCTTGAACATTCCTATTCTTCGCTGTATACACTTCCTGAAATGGACCCTGCTCAGATAAGTCAGACGGTAAAAGATGTTGCAGCGCATGAGTTCTTCCATATTGTGACGCCACTCAATATTCATTCGGAGGAAATACATAATTTCAACTATATACAGCCAGAAATGAGCCAGCACCTCTGGCTGTATGAGGGTGTGACGGAGTACGCCTCACAACATGTTCAAATAAAATACGATTTATATGAGATCGATGATTTTCTGAGTGAAATCAGAAATAAAATGAATCAACAGGATCAATACAATGTGGACATTCCATATACTGAGTTCAGTGCAAATATCCTGGAACCAAAAAATGAGAGGCGCTACGGAGATGTCTACAGTGGAGGAGCATTGATTGCGATGTGCCTCGACCTAACGATTATCAAATCAACTAACGGTGAAAAAGATCTTCAGCAGCTCCTGAGAGAGCTTTCTCAAGAATACGGGCCCATGAAAGCTTTCAAAGATGACGAACTTTTTGGAAAAATTGAATCGTTGACGAATGACCAAGTTGGGTCATTTCTTAAGAATCACATTGGAGGTACAGAGCCTCTACCCTACGGAGAAATTTTAGGTTGGGCTGGAATCTCCTATCAAGAAGAAAGCCTTGATATGGTAGTAACAGCGGGTAAATTCACTCCCGCAGTCAATGAAGAACGAGAGATCTATGTGGCGTCTACTACTGAGATGAATGCTTTTGGTAAAAGCCTTGGACTTGAGGAGGGGGATGTTCTGCTTGAGTGGAATGGAAGGCCATTGACACTTGAAACGTTTTCAAGCACGATCCAAGAATTTTATGATACTGCAGAGGAGAATGATAAAATCACAGTGAAAGTAAAAAGAGAAATCAAGGAAAGGACAAAAGAAAAGATGCTCAAAGCGAAGGCCATGTTGGTAAAAAGTTCACAAAAGCATGACCTAAGCATCATGCAAAACATCTCAAAAGACCAACAAGAAATCAGGTCTATTTGGCTAGGAATTAATAACTAAAAGGCCTAAATCTTCAACTTGCGCATTCCCTTGAAATAGAGCCACATCATTTTTAGCTTGGAACCCTCTTTCTTTCTTCCCATTTCCATGGCGTCCCAAAGCTCTCCCGGTATGGCGTCTAGCATATTAAACTCGCCGGCACCTTTCAACCATTCAGCGCCATCAATTGTAATAACTTCTCCATTGATATAAGCAGAATAATCAGAAACCATGTAAGCGGCTAGGTTTGCCAGTTCTTGGTGGTCTCCCACCCTTCCAACAGGTACTTTATTTGCCGGATCATATTTTTTCTTCAGGTCGCCAGGGAGTAATCTTTCCCAAGCACCCTCTGTTGGGAAAGGACCAGGAGCAATTGCATTGCTACGAATTCCGTATTTGGCCCATTCTACTGCAAGGGATCTGGTCATGGCTAAAACACCACTTTTTGCGCAAGCAGATGGAACTACGTAACCCGACCCTGTCCAAGCGTATGTGGTCACGATGCTCAAAATATTACCTTCTTGCTTATTTTCTATCCAATCCTTACCCATGGCTAGCGTGAAATTGTAACTACCTCGCAAGACAATATCTACCACGGTATCAAAGGCTCTGTGGGACAATCGTTCGGTAGGGCTGACAAAATTTCCCGCTGCATTATTAAGCAATACATCTACAGCACCAAACTTATTTTTTGCCTCAGCTATCACTTTTTCCACCTGCTCATATTCCCGAACATCGCAGGCTACACAGTGTACAGGAAAGCCCGATTTATCATGAATTTCTTTTGCAGCCTCTTCCAACACTTCCATTCTACGACTTGTGATCACTAGATTCGCTCCAAGTTGGGAAAAGTAACTTCCCATTGATTTGCCTAAACCTGTGCCTCCCCCAGTCACAATAATTGTCTTCCCTTTTAGTGCCTCTGGACGAAGCATTCCCTCAGTATAACTCATACAATTTAATTTCTGGTAAGATAGGAAACTCTAAATAAAACAAAAGACCGCAGTTGCGGCCTTGTTTTTTACGTAGTGAATAGAGCGTGCGGTCTATAACTTCAAAGGTACAAAAATTATCAATTGATAAACAATACCCACTTTG
>CAZQDI010000223.1:1336-4852 GCA_964591785.1 uncultured Roseivirgaceae bacterium | reverse complement strand
CCCTGATTATTGGATATCGAATGAGAATCACCTCATGGATACTACTTGGAATGATCGTATTTTTCACTTTTCTAACTTTTTATTCAGCTTATTTTAATAAGGTCACGGATTGTGGCTGTTTTGGAGATGCTATTAAGCTTACACCTTGGCAATCCTTCCAAAAAGACGTAATTCTACTGGTCTTGATTGGAGTGATATTTTTGAAAAAAGCGACCTATGAACCCTTTTTTGGAAAGAAGTTTAGGGAATTAAAGATCATAGGAACTACACTCTTCTTCACATTCATGTCAATTTACGCCATCAGACATTTGCCTTTTATTGACTTTAGAGCGTACAAGGTAGGCAACCACTTACCTTCACTTATGCAGAACTCAGAACCACTTAAATACAAGTACATTTTGGAAAAGGATGGCAAACGTTATGAATTCGACAACTATCCATCTGATCCAGGTTACGACTACATAGGCGCTAAACTTCTTAATCCGGAGGCTGAAGCTAAAATCACCGATCTCAATGTTTGGGAAGGTGATAACGACTACACAGAAGAGCTGCTGCAAGGAAATAAGCTACTGATCATCATCCATCAAGTCGAGAAAGCATCTCTTAAAAAAATTGACCGAATTAAGAACCTGACCTTCACCGATCCTAATTATGATACCTGGATATTAACGTCCTCTGGCTATGAAAGCTTTGAAGAATTCAGACATAAAAACCAGTTGGGTGCACCCTATTTTTTCGCTGATGCAACAGTCTTAAAGACCATGGTGAGATCCAATCCGGGAGTAATACTCCTGAGTGATGGGGTTGTGATTGCCAAGTGGCACTTTAACGATACACCATTATCCGATGATGTAATTGAACTGCTAAACAGTCAATGACCCAGCAAATCTTTTTAGTAGGCTTGCCAGGAGCCGGTAAGACTACGATCGGACAAGAATTGGCGTTAGAGCTTAGGATCCCTTTTTTGGATCTGGATCAGGAAATCGAGAAATCGGCAAAGAAATCGATCCGAAGCATCTTCCTTGAAAATGGAGAAGATGGATTTAGACAGTTAGAATACACTCATTTGAGAAGAGTGATTCGCGAATCCACTGAATATGTAATGGCAACCGGTGGTGGAACTCCTTGTTTCTTTGACAACATGAAAGTAATGAATGCTACTGGTACCACCATCTTCATCAATACTCCGATTGTGAAAATCAAGGAACGCTTGCAACAAGATTCTGCAAGGCCTCTGATGAAGACCAATACATTAGAAGAGCTTATGAGAAAAAGGAGACCTTGGTACGAAAAAGCGGACTACATCGTAGATTCTCCAGATCAAATTTTCACAATTTTAAATTCTAGAAGTTAATCCCCCAAGTAACGGTTATAGTCGTATCTTCTAGCTCTGATGGAGCCACTGGTTGCGTTCCATCGACAGAAATATAAGGTAGATATTCAATATTTGTGGTTCGGTTGACTACCGCAAAGTCAAGAAAGTAATCTGATGTTCGATAACCAAATCCAAAGCTAAGACTTGTCTGTTCATTGAGATTCAGATCTGCGTAGGGGCTCGGAAGTAAAGCATAACCTGCTCTCAACCTAAAATTCTCAATCCGATATTCACCTCCAACCCTAACGTTCATGACAGAGGCATAAAGGTTGTCAATGATTCTGTTATCACCGGCAGCACTAAAGTCATTGGAATTGATCGTTGCATTCGCATAATTAACAAATTCGACGTCTCCAGTAAGAAATCCACTCTTCCCAATAAATAATGTTGTTCCCAGTCCAAGCCTTGAAGGGGTTCTAAGTGTATAGTTCGAAACGAACAGCGCACTCTCATACGGCGGAATATTGCTGATATTATCCCCCTCAGAAGAGGTAGCTCCGACTTTCCAATCAGCGTCCAAATCAAGAAACGACTCTTCATCAAAAGAAATAAAGCTTGGAGACGTGTAACTAACCCCCATGGTTAAAAATGGGACCGGACGAAAAATAGCGCCAAAATTGAAGTTGATTCCGGTACCCCGAATATCCAAATCATCAACAAGCGTAAATCCATTTAATCTTGGGTCAGGGATAAACTGATCATTAGTTAAAGTACCAAAATCAAACTCCTGATAAATTCGACTCTGTCGGTAGTTGAGAAACTGCATGCCAATACCCCCGCCAAAATAAAATTGGTCATCATAATTGCCCCCCCATGCAATGTTCATCTGATAATGAGATCCACGTTCCTCAATGGCCTCACTTTGAATCGGAAATCCATCAAAATCTGCTTGATACACAAGATCATTTCCATCTTCAAATGGGGAGATCAGGTACTGATCAAAGGCTGCAAAAGCCAATTCATTTAAATTATTTACATCAATATTGAAGGATTCATCGGCTAATGCGTCTGCGAGGCTATTAAAGTTATTCTCTCCTTCGTAAGACCTATCAAGACGATAATTATTAGCCCTGTTAATTGAAATGGCCAAAGATCCTCCTTTGAATTTATCATTCGTAAACCGTCCCTTATTCCAATTGATCACTGCTCCGATGTTAGCAACATTAAAGCTATTGTTAAAATTTTCTTCTGCACCCTGAAGTCCTCCCGCGCCATCTACGAAGAAGTCAGTCGTTGAGGTAGAAAAAATCATAGAAGGAGAAACCGTAAAAACACTCTTATTGAAAAAACCCAGACCAGCAGGGTTTGAAACCGCTGAACTTATGTCACCACCAAGTGAGATTTGAGCTCCTCCAAAACCCTGCATCCTTGCGGTACTGCCCAAGCCATAATTCGACTGTCCGAATCTCAGGGCATCCTCATAGTAGCCAAATCCACTAAGCTGTGAATAACTAATAACGGAATAATAACAGAATCCTAATACTAGTATGAACCTTTTCATAAAATCCAATTAGTTACCTCTTCTTGAACTTGATCTGCTTGACGATGAGCGTCCGGAAGATCTACTTGAAGATCTTCCTGAGGAACTACTCCTCGAGCTACTGGAACGGACAGAACCTGAACTTCTGCTTCTTGAGCTAGAGGACGGCCTGCTATACCCAGACGATCGATTTGAACTGGCTGGACGGTTGTAAGTTGAAGAACCTGATTGCCGTGATCGTGAGCTTGTTCCATAGCTGCTATTGCTTCTTGAGCTTGATCCCCTATTCACCGAACTATTTACAACTCTACTTCTACCGTTTGAAGAAGAACGATTGATTGCAGAATTGTTCCTCGATTGACTCGATCTTGACGTACCCGAGTATCTACTACTCCTGGATTGATTGAGGTAGTCTCTCTGCTGACGTGCATAATCTCTCCGACTAGTCCTTTGGTTCGCAACTGCACCTTCCAACCTTTGGGAACGTCCAGATGACCGAACAGATCCGCCTCTTGTATTTCGAGAAGATCTGACAATATTCCTTCTATAGCGAGAGTCACTTACAACATAGACTGGTCGATTGTAAATACCACCCCAGCCCGGTGAACACCATGCGTTTCCGAATCCTCCTCGCCAACCCCAGCCATTCCAGCCCCAAGAA
>CAZQDI010000223.1:0-1236 GCA_964591785.1 uncultured Roseivirgaceae bacterium | reverse complement strand
CCCCATCCGGCATTCCAACCCCAGTTAGGTCCCCAAAACGGATCCCAAAAAGGATCATACCAGCCGCCCCAGCCGTATGAGACATTCCAAAAATTACCACCCCAATTGTTCCAACCAAATCCAAGATTCCATCTCGGTCGGTTCCAGTTTGACCATCCATTATCATTATAATAATTATTAACAATGATCGGGTCATTTTGGTAGGTATTCTGAGGGTCACTGAAGTTAGGGTTTGCACCCCCAGATGATGCAATATTTTCATTTTCAATCCTGGAGCCTTGAATAGGTGCAGAGGTATAGCTTTCTATAGTTTTATCCGGACCATATTCATCTACCAACTCAGGGTCTACAGATCCATAATATTCATCTTCAGGTTCATACTCGTACTGTTTCCCCAAGAAGGAGGTGGCCTTAAAGCCAGTTGCTTTCACTTCTTCTTTTTCTTCCTCAGCATAGTCAGTAGCATACCATTTCTTACGGACCTCTTCTTTCTTCTTCTGCTCTTTTTCTCGATCAGACTTGGTAAAATAGAGATCGTCATTCTCCTGCGCTACTAAAGACACGGACCCAATTAAACATGATACCAATAAGAAATTCTTGATGAAGCGTTCCATAATATTTTCCTTTTTCAATTTAACGATATCTCACGGTGCACTGTTCAACTCCTCGGCTATATTTGCTCTCCTTTGAGATTTTAACAAATATTAGCAAACTCCATACCAAAAGAATCAAAGAGACATGGCAAAAGCAATTCCTTCTCGTTCAGACGACTATTCCTTGTGGTATAACGAATTAGTAAAGAAGGCAGGATTGGCAGAAAATTCACCTGTAAGGGGCTGTATGGTTATTAAACCTTACGGATTTGCCATTTGGGAAAAAATGCAACAAACGCTTGACCAAATGTTTAAGGATACCGGACATGAGAATGCCTACTTTCCCTTGTTGATTCCAAAATCATTCTTGAGCAAAGAAGCGGATCATGTAGAGGGTTTCGCTAAAGAGTGTGCTGTAGTGACTCATTATCGATTAAAAAACGATGATGGTGGTAAGGGAGTTGTGGTAGACCCGGAAGCCAGACTGGAAGAAGAACTAATTGTGAGACCTACTTCCGAGACTGTGATCTGGGATTCATATAAGAACTGGATTCAGTCTTATCGTGACCTGCCCATCTTAGTAAACCAGTGGGCGAATGTCATGCGTTGGGAAATGAGAACCCGTCTTTTCCTTCGGACTGCG
>CAZQDI010000222.1:3579-4856 GCA_964591785.1 uncultured Roseivirgaceae bacterium | reverse complement strand
TGGACGTCGCAGTCAATGCGGGTGATGGGGACAGCGACCCCTTGAACGAAATTCAAGATGCCCTGGGAGTCACGTACGATCCCACGGGCGATAACATCATCACCACGAACAGTGTGCAAGCCGCGATCAAGGAACTGGACGTCGCAGTCAATGCGGGTGACGGGGACAGCGACCCCTTGAATGAAATTCAGGACGCTTTGGGCGTGACCTACGATCCTACGGGCGATAACATCATTACCACGAACAGTGTGCAAGCCGCGATCAAGGAACTGGATGTCGCAGTGAATTCAGATGGTGACGGCGATCCCCTGAATGAGATTCAGGATGCCCTGGGTGTAACTTACGATCCTACAGGCGATAACGTCATCACCACCAACAGTGTGCAGGCAGCCATTAAAGAATTGGACGTGGCAGTCAATGGAGCTACCCTTGCTTCCGGTAATGGTGTGACGATCAATACCAATAACATAGACTTGGGTGGTACGCTGACTGCCGGTGCAGCAATCACCACGGCTGCCGGCAACAACCTGGTAGTCAATGGGCTGGGGAACTTTGTGTCGAATGCCACCAATACGAGTATCACCAGTGCGACCATTAACCTGGGGAACGAAACTTCAGATAACCTCAATGCGGTGGGGACCCTGAATGTCAATGAAGACATTCGATTCAATGAAGCAACCAATAACCTGATCCTGCAAGTTGATGATCAAGCGACCGCGCTAGGTACGTTAATTATCCCTGATTTAGGAGGAAATACAGAAACAATCGCCACACTTAATGACATCACAACGACCTTTCAGATGGGGTTTGCAGAAGATGCTACAACCGCAGCTTTTGGTTCCAATACTTTGATGACTGCTTCACCTGCTGCCAGTCGAATATTACAAGTGCTGGATGCAAACAATAATGCCGGGGGTTCCTTTTTGGGAGCGGGGACATTTACTTCCGATGCCAGTGCAAACAACAGTGTGCTGGGACTGTTGACTTCCAGGGGTACACCCACGACCAATGGAGCTTTGGCCGCCAATGATATTCTGGGTGAAATTACCTTTACCGGAGATAATGGAACCAACTACCGAGAGGCCGCCTACATTACCTCATCCACCCCTGCGGCATGGACAGGAGGAAGTTCTCCCGGCGAACTTTACTTTGGGACCACGCCGGTCGGAGCCACTTCACCCGTTAACCGAATGGTCATCGAGTCGGATGGAACGGTCATGGTTGCGAATTCCGTAGGGATTGGACAGAACGTATTTTTCCCTGAGGGAAAGAGTGTA
>CAZQDI010000222.1:0-3569 GCA_964591785.1 uncultured Roseivirgaceae bacterium | reverse complement strand
CTGAGGGGACTAACCATACGATAGAGGTGGCAGCCTCGACTAGCGGTCCGGGAAATGATTTATTGGTAGGTGCCGCGGATGGAGATGGTGCATCGGATGGCGGAGCAGCATTCTTTTTTGCCGGTACTGGCTTTGATTCGGGAGGGAGTGCTGACATTCGGGGTGGGGCAGCAACCAACGCGAGTGGTTCAGGAGGTAACGTACTACTCACACCGGGTACCGGTCCGAATCCTGTCAATGATGGAACTGTTCAAGTGGTTGGGACATCCGCCTTCCTGTTGCCGGCTGGAGATGACAGTCAACGCCCGGCAACTCCGATCGATGGAATGTTGCGATACAGCACAGAAGCAGGTTTTGAGGGGCTGGAGACGTACGATGGAGGATGGTTTCCAGTCGGAGGAGGATTGACGCTTCCTTTTTCAGCAACAGATACTGATCCCGGTGGACCACTCTTCAATATCCAAAACCTGTCAGGGACAGCTCCTGCAGCCGCATTTGGAAACTCTGCGAATGCGACGCCACAACTGTTTGTATACACGGACGTAGGAGGAACAGGTCAAACAGCTGGGGGAATTGGGTTCAGTGGTCTAGATAATGGAGGCACGAATTATGATAACGCTGGCATCATTAGGGGAGAAGTCACCGATAATCTAGCAGCTTCTTTTTCGGGAGAATTGGTCTTTGAAGTGAACAGTGGTGGTGCCATCGTACAAGCCATGAGAATACAGGACGATGCATCCACCTTTTTCCTCAATTCAATTGGCGTGGCACAAGATATTGCCTTTGCAGAAGGGATTGCACATATTGTGACCGTCGCTCCTTCCAGTGCTGGAGATGGAGGAGATTTGATCGTATCCGCCGGGGATGATGACGGAGCCTCAAACGGGGGAAATCTACTCTTGGGAAGTGGAGATGGTTTTGATAACGGGGGCACCACTACGATAGGTGCCGGTGACGCTGCAAATGCAAGTGGTGTTGGTGGAGACATTCAATTGATCCCCGGTACTGCCGGTAACCCTGCAAACGATGGGGTAGTAGTAGTAGGAGGGACCTCATCATTTGTTCTGCCTGCTGGAAATGATGCGGCAAGGCCCGCAGTTCCGGTAGATGGCATGTTGAGGTATAGCACAGAGCCCGGGTTTGAAGGATTTGAAGCATATGACGGAGGTTGGGGTCCCCTCGGTGGCACGGACTTTACGAGTGTTCCAACGGACATAACCTTCTTAGATGGTGCGCCTCGGGAACTTTCCATCGCAGCAACAAGTGGCTCAGTGGGTAATAACCTTCAGATCAGTGCAGGAAGCAGTACCACCAATGGGGGCGGTAACCTCATCTTACAGTCAGGTGGTACGGGTCCCGCTGGCGACGGCGGAGATGTTTCGATCAGCGCGCTAGGCGGTCCCGGTAATGGAGGTAACATAAGTTTGACTGCGGGTGGAGCAGGTGGTTCCGGAGGTGGGATCACGTTAGATGCCGGAAATGGAGGAGTCGGAACAGCTGGAAACATCCAGTTGACTGCAGGTAATTCTTCCTCAGCTCCCGGTGGAAACATCACTTTGACTCCTGGCACCGGAAACCCGAACGCTGGCCAGATCAATCTCAATGGCAGTACCTTTTTTGGTGGAAACATCGGAACAAACATCATTTTCAACGATTCAGATAAGACATTGGGAATGACTGATGCCTCGACGGGTGCTGGTGCAAGCTTGACAGTAAGCGCAGCCAATACGACTTCGGGGACGCCTGATATGGGCGGTAACCTCGACTTAAATGCGGGAAATTCACAAAATGGTACTGGGGGAACTGTGGTGATCAAAGGTGGAAATACAGCAGCGGCCACTACGTTTGTCGGTGGAAACATAGAGATTGAGCCTGGCACTGGAGCATCCTCTGATGAGGCAGGGTTTGTTGATATGATTACGACTTCTGCGGTGAAAGTTCCGAGCGGAACTACTGGACAGCGACTGCCGGCACTGCGATCAGTAGAAGGGATGCTTCGATACAATACCACCACTGACCAGTTCGAAGGTTATGTGGACGACGGGACTCCGGATTGGGAGGTATTGAATGGAGGTGGAGGGACTGTGACAGGCCTTACGACAGATATTTCATTTGCGCAGGGCGCCGCCCGAGAAATCTTTGTAGAGGACAATTCAGGAGCTGCCGGGGACAACCTGAGGGTACGTGCCGGTAACTTTGGCGGCGGCGGTAATGGTGGAATCCTTGAGCTGACTGGTGGGCAGGGAGAGACCGGAGGAAATGTTAGAATCGTTGGAGGTCAAGGGCTCAGTACCGCAGGAGGTAGTGTAGTTTTGGCTACAGGTAGTGGACCTGCAGGGGGAAGAATTCAATTTGAAAATAGTTCGGGTACCGATGTATTGACGATGCTCGATAACGGAAATCTCGGACTTGGTACGGTATCCCCTAATCGTGAATTTCACCTGGATGGTCCGGCTGGAGGGATTTCATTACAGCTTACAAATGCGGCCAGTGGCAATGCCAATGCGAACACCGGATTTGTGATCGACTACAATGACACGGATCAAACGGTGGACCTGAGGCACTTTGAAGATGCGAATGTGGCCATTGGTAATGCCGGTTCCCGTACGCTTACGGTTGAAACAGGTACCAATCGAGTCGAAGTTGCTGGTCAACTCGAGACTTCTGCTGCGATATCCAGTGGCTCGGGTGCACGACTAAATAACGCCGTTTCAGGTATTGATGGAAGTGCCCTGGAGGTGATCAACTCCGGAGACCGGTCGATTGGTCATTATGGGATGTTGGTTCAAAACCTGACGACCAAAACGGGCGGCTCAAACAGCAATAAAACTGGCTTACGAATTGAATCTACTGGTGGCTGGGGTGTTGGTGGATCAAATCATATTAACATTGGACTGGATGTGACAGTGGCTGGGGGAGACACCGATGATTATGCTGCCCTATTTAATGGAGGGAATGTAGGAATTGGTACAACAAGCCCGGGAGCTCCATTAGATGTTAATGGGAATGTAAGGGCCAGTAGTTTTGTTTTGTCTGCACCTCTCACCAAATACTATGGAGTAACCCCGGGGGAATTTAACCTGGTCAATGAAGCACCAGCCGATGACAATGAAATCAGGGCAAACAATGGGAATACCGTGCTCGTAAGTTCAGCAATAGAGCAGGCAGGGGCGCAAATTGCCGCACCCGTACACCTTCCTGATGGGGCTGAAATTGTTTCGATCAATGTCTTTGGTAGAAATACCACCAGTATCGACATGGATATCCGGTTTATTGCCAAATCTTACTCGACAGCCAGCACCAATTTGGGTACGGTAACCATACCGACCGGCACCACAGGTATTTCTGGCTTTTCGATTGGCGGCGTAGGTGGTCAGGTGATTAATAATCTTGCAAATAATTACCTGATTCTAATTGACATCCCTACCACTGCCGGACCGTCAGCGGACATTGCTGGAGTTCGGATCGAATATCAGGTCGGAACAGCGGAGTAACACATCTCAATCCCGTTCCCATGCGCACGGCGGTGCACGATCATGCGCATGTCAACCGTTCATGATGCGCATCAG
>CAZQDI010000221.1:0-4875 GCA_964591785.1 uncultured Roseivirgaceae bacterium | reverse complement strand
TAGGATCTTTCGATGACTTACTGGCGCAGGCAAGTCCAGATCAAATTCACTACAAAGAGCATCCCTTAAATCTTCATTATGAAGGAAATGAAGACTCACGAGATTGGATGTTTTCGGTAACCGGCTATTTTCCTTCCTTTTTCGGCTTTTGGAAGAAGTGTAAGAAAGAGCTAACGTGAAATCTGAACCTATCAACCTCGTATGGCTAAAACGTGATTTGAGAACACAAAATCACGCTGCCTTGCAGGCTGCTGAAGTGGCTGGACTTCCGTATCGGATCATCTATCTGTTTGACAGTGACTTGGTCAGTCAGGCAGATACCTCCGATCGGCACTTGCAGTTCATTTACCACTCCATTTTGGATATGAATCTCATGTTAGAATCCGTTGGCAGATCGGTGGAAATAATGGTTGGCTCATCCCATGAAGTGTTTGAATATCTGATTCATGCGCATCCTGTTGAGACCGTTTACTCCTATCAGGAATCAGGTGTAATGAACAGCTGGAGGAGAGATAAAGGTGTTGCAGAATTACTAGCGAAAAATCAAATTGCCTGGCAGGAGTTTCCTCGGGACGGGATTGTGCGGGGGATACGGAATAGAAAAGGTTGGGATAAGCATTGGTTCGTAACGATGAGTCAGCCCTTGATTCAAAACAGCTTCTCGATCCAGACATTAGTCCCATTGGATCACCCGTTCCATTTGCCGGAGGGCTTGAAAGCCCGAGTAGAAACGTATCCCCCTCAATATCAACCAGCTGGTGAATCCAATGCCTGGAAATACCTGCATTCATTTATACAAAAGAGAGGATTCAAGTATCATCTTTTAATTTCTAAACCTTTGGATAGTAGAACCTCTTGCTCTCGAATTTCGACCTACCTGGCTTGGGGAAATCTCAGTATTCAGCAGGCATATCAGTATGTTAAAAATCATCCAAACTACGTCGCTCGGAAACGTCCTTTTGGCGCCTTTTTGACAAGGTTGAAGTGGCACTGTCACTTCATTCAAAAGTTTGAGGTGGAATGTGAGTACGAAACAGAATGCATTAATCGAGGCTATGAACTTTTGGAACGATCCGATCACATGAACCATCTGGAAGCTTGGAAGGAAGGAAGAACCGGGTTTCCACTCGTCGATGCCTGTATGAGAGCCTTAAAACATACTGGTTGGATTAATTTTCGAATGCGTGCCATGTTGGTTTCGTTTCTTTGCCACCATCTAGACCAGGATTGGCGTAGAGGAACTTATCATCTGGCAAGCTACTTTTTGGACTATGAGCCGGGCATTCATTACCCACAATTTCAGATGCAGGCAGGCACAACCGGAATTAACACCGTAAGAATCTACAACCCTGTGAAGCAATCGCATGACCATGATCCAGAAGGAGCCTTTATCAAAGCCTGGGTGCCTGAGCTTAGTATGGTGGACAAAAGACACATACATGAGCCTTGGCTAATGACCCAGATGGAGCAGCAGGTTTGCGGAGTCACGATTGGCGAAGACTACCCAAACCCGATTGTGGATCTAGTGGAAAGTGGTAAACGTGCCCGCAGCAAAATTTGGGGGCACCGCAAGACCAAAGAAGTGCAACAGGAAAAGGAGCGGATTTTAAGAACTCACACTCGAAGAGGATAGCCATGAAGAAGGAACATTTCCCTACCAAAGAATGTGCAGTATGTGGCAGGCCATTTACGTGGAGAAAAAAATGGGAAAAGGTGTGGGAGGAAGTAAAATATTGTAGTGACCGTTGCAGAGGTCAACGAAATCAAGTAATGAAATGAATGAAGTCGCATTGATCTTTCCTCACCAATTATTCAAACAGCATCCGGCAGTTCCGCTCGTAAGAAGAGCTTATCTCATTGAGGAATACCTTTTCTTTTCACAGTATCGCTTCCACAAGCAAAAGCTCACATTTCATCGTGCGACAATGAAATTTTATGAGCAATACCTCAAGAGCAGAGGAATCGAGGTGAGCTATATCGAGTCAGAGGTATCGGAGTCGGATATTCGTAACCTACTTCCGGAGTTAAGAGTTGATGGCATACACGTTGCTGATCCGGTTGACAACTATCTGATGAGGAGGTTAACCGAAGGTTGTCAACAGGCAAGAATTTCACTGACTTGCCACCCTTCCCCTGGGTTCCTAAATACACTTGATGAACTTTCAAGCTTCTTTAGCCCAACCAAAAAGAAATTTTTCCAGACTGAATTCTACATCAATGAACGAAAAAAGCGACGGATACTTCTGGACCAAGCGGAGCAACCAATTGGTGGTAAATGGACTTTTGATGCGGAAAATCGAAAAAAGTATCCGAGGGGTTTGCATCCACCTGCCGTTCAGTTTCCGAGTGCCGATGACTATTTTGAAGAGGCGAAGCAATACGTCGCTAAGAACTATCCAACGAATCCTGGCTACCTGGATGAGACCCCATTGTATCCTCTGGATTTTCAATCATCAAACGATTGGCTGCGCCAGTTTATGGAACATCGATTTAGCCATTTTGGAGATTATGAAGATGCCATCGTCTCAAAAGAGTCTATCTTGAATCATAGCGTGCTGTCTCCTTTGATCAATGTTGGATTAATTACTCCGGAAGAAGTGATTAAGGAGCTACTAGGCTATGCAAGTCAACACAACATTTCGATCAATAATACGGAGGGTATTATTCGACAATTGATTGGATGGAGAGAATTTATTCGTGGAGTCTATGAGGTGAAGGGTACTGCGGAGCGAACACGAAACTTTTGGGAATTCACTCGAAAAATTCCTGCCTCCTTTTACACGGGTACAACCGGTATTGAGCCGGTGGATATGACCATCAAGAAGCTCTTAAAAACTGGATACAACCACCACATTGAGCGGCTGATGGTTTTGGGAAATTTCATGGTGCTTTGTGAGTTTGATCCCGACGAAGTGTATCGATGGTTTATGGAACTTTATATTGACGCCTATGACTGGGTCATGGTTCCCAATGTGTATGGAATGAGTCAGTTTGCCGACGGGGGTATGATGTCCACGAAACCATACATCAGTGGGAGTAACTACCTGCTTAAGATGAGTGACTACAAAAAAGGTCCCTGGACCCAGATTTGGGACGGTCTTTTCTGGAGGTTTATGGATGTTCATCGAGAATTCTTTCTAAAAAATCCGCGACTAGGTATGTTGATTAGAACCTACGATAAGATGAGTGAAGACAAAAAACAAAAGCACCATCAAATTGCGGAAGAGTTCATTGCTAAAATCTCCTCGGAATAAAACGGGCTTGAAAGTCCTACTTGGCGCTCACACATTTTAGTTCGAAATCGTGTAGATTAGATTGTAGATCAAAGCTAGAATCCCATGAAATTGGCAATCAGTTACCTCCTTTGGACTTCACTATCTCTGACGTTAGCCCAAGCCCAATTATCTCGTATTGAACAAACCATCCATCCACTTGAAGCAGAATCACACTTGCGTTTTTTGACTGCTGATGAACTTAAAGGTCGAGATACTGGCACAGAAGAATTGATTATAGCTGGTAGATACATCGCGGAACAGTTTAGAAAGTACGGAGTCCAGCCGCTCGGCGACAAAGAAGATGATTTCCTACAGCGTGTGCCTTTGTCCAGGTCAACAAAAGCTTCTAAGGTGGAGCTAGCTCTGCTCGGAGAAGAGTTTCAGCTCAATAATAACCTGCTTTTGGTATCGGGATCCAACACTGCATTGGAAGCGGAACTGATATTCCTAGAAACGGTCGATCAGTACCAAAACATGGACGTGGCAGGCAAAATCATCCTGACCGTATTGGGTGATAAAGGGTTTACTGCCCCGCTGGTGGACCTGAAAAAAGCCGGGGCCGTCGGACTGATTCAATTGTATCGTCCCGGATGGCGCTATCCATGGCCACTTTTGGCTAATTACTTTAATCGCGAAAAAGTCAATATAGGGGAAGCCAATGAATCTGTTTTACCCCACCTCTGGCTAAGGGATACGGCAAAAGTATATGTGGATCGCGTTAAGGAGGCTATGGATTTACATGCCGCGCTTACGATTGAAGGGATTAGTTCAGAACCCATCAAAGCGTATAATATAGTTGGTAAAATCGAAGGAACCGATGCTAACTTAAAGCAGGAGCACCTCGTGATGACTGCGCACTACGACCACGTTGGCATTCAGCACACACAGGACCCTGACTCCATTTACAATGGTACACGCGACAATGGAATTGGAACGACGGCCATCCTTAATGCAGCCAACTACTTTGGGAAACATCCTCCTAAGCGATCTGTCATTTTTGTGGCGCTCACTGCAGAAGAGAAGGGGCTTTTGGGGAGTAAGTATTATGCGGATCATCCCAAGATTCCTCTGGAAGAAACAGTGATGAATCTAAACATTGATAATAGTGGGTATACCGATAATGAATACATCTGGTTGCTGGACACCAATCGAACGAATATCGATGACCTGGTATACCGTGCTGCCTCCGAGCTAGACCTGAAAGTGATGGGGGATCGGGTTCCGGAGCAGAACTACTATGAACGTTCTGACCAGGCCAGTTTTGCAATGAAAGGTGTTCCTGCCATTAACTTCAAAATGTCGATGACAGCATATGACGAACGAATTACAAAGTACTATCACAAGCCGGCCGATGAGTTTGAGACGGTCGATTTGGAATACATTCATCGCTACTGGAAAGCCTACATTCTGGCGGCCGAGCTTATAGGGAATCGTCAGAAGAAACCCTATTGGATTAAAGGAGATAAATTTGAGAAAGCGGGCGACGAGCTGTACGGAAGGAAGGAATGACCTTAAGAACCTTAAACAGTCAGACCTATTGTAAGCTGTCAAGATTACTCACCCCTCCAATTCTTCATTAAGCTATGCAAGTTGAATAATT
>CAZQDI010000220.1:0-4971 GCA_964591785.1 uncultured Roseivirgaceae bacterium | reverse complement strand
GAAAACCTGTCGATCACAATGTAGAAAGTGAAAAAAACAAAGATGAGATCGCCCGGGCGGTGGCATTGACGAACCAATACCCCGACATCATCAAGATCATTGCGGTAGGTAATGAAGCCATGGTAAAATGGGCCACCACCTACTATGTACAACCGGATGTCATTCTGAAGTGGGTCAATCACCTTCAGGATCTAAAACAGCAGGGAGCCCTTCCAAAAGATCTTTGGATCACCAGTTCGGACAATTTTGCGTCCTGGGGTGGTGGGACTGAAGAATACCATGTAGAAGACCTCAATCAGTTGATCGCCGCGGTCGATTACATTTCGATGCATACCTATCCAATGCACGATACGCATTACAATCCGGTTTTCTGGGGAAATCTGGAAGAAGAAGACCGCCTGTCAAAAGCTGAGAAAATTGAGTTGGCCATGGATCGCTCTGTGGAGTATGCTCAATCACAGTATGAAAGTGTCAGGGATTACATGCTGAGTCTGGGCATTGATAAACCCATTCACATCGGGGAAACCGGATGGGCAAGCTATTCCAATGAATTATATGGAGCGACTGACTCCAAAGCGGTGGACGAGTACAAGGAAGCACTCTTTTACAAAAAATTGAGAAAATGGACGATGGATAATAACATTGCCTGCTTCTACTTTGAGGCCTTTGATGAACCATGGAAAGATGGAAACAATCCCGGAGGTTCAGAAAATCACTTTGGCCTCTTTACGGTCAATGGAAAAGCCAAATACGTACTTTGGGATGAGGTCGATGCCGGCACCTTTGATGGTTTGACCAGAAATGGCTATTCCATTACCAAAACATACAATGGAAATCTGGATTCACTGCTTACCAACGTTTTGCTCCCGCCAAAGAAGTTAGAACTAATTCCTGAATACCAACCGTAGACGACAATGAAGCATTCACTAGGATATATCGGATTTGCACTCTTTGTAGGCGCTTGCAGCATGAAAAAAGAATTAAACGTGGAGGTCATCGAAACCTCCGAATCTGGCAACCAACTCACCAAAATAGAAGCCATCGCATCGGGAGGCAACCTATCCACGATTGAGTTAAACCCCGAGCAGACGTACCAGACCATTACCGGCTTTGGAGGCGCTTTTACAGAATCCTCCGCCTACCTGCTCAATCAGTTGGGACCGGAGAACCGAAAGAAGATCATTGATGCCTACTTCAGTCGGGAAGGTGCAAACTACTCGTTGACTCGAACGCACATGAATTCATGTGACTTCTCTTTGAGTCAGTATTCGTATGCCCCGATCCCTCAGGACATGGAACTTGACAGCTTCTCGATCGAGGAGGACATGGAAGATCTGATCCCAATGATTAAGGAAGCCATGGCAGCTTCTCAAGACGGATTTAAACTGTTTGCTTCTCCCTGGACTGCACCACCCTGGATGAAAGACAACAACGACTGGGTTGGAGGTAAACTATTGCCGGAATATTACGACACCTGGGCTTTGTTCTTCTCCAAGTACGTGGACGCTTATGAAGCAGAAGGAATTCCGATCTGGGGTTTTACCGTTGAAAACGAGCCCCATGGCAATGGCAACAACTGGGAAAGCATGCACTATACCCCTGAAGAGATGACGGATTTTGTCCAACATCACCTCGGCCCGAAGTTGGAAGCAGATGGAAAAGGGGATAAGATCATCTTAGGTTACGATCAAAACCGAAAAGGCCTGCAAGAATGGGTGGATGAGATGTTCCGCGATGAGGCCTCTTCCAAGTACTTTGATGGGACGGCCATTCATTGGTATGAAAGCACGTATGAAGTGTTCCCGGAAGCACTGCAATATGCCCACAACAAAGCACCGGATAAATACCTGATTGAAACAGAAGGTTGTATTGACGCTGAAGTCCCCAAATGGCAGGACGATGCCTGGTATTGGGCCAAGGAGGCGACCGATTGGGGCTGGGATTGGGCCGCCGAAGAAGACAAGTATTTGCATCCAAAATATGCACCCGTCAACCGATACGCACAAGATATCATCGGCTGCCTCAACAACTGGGTGGATGGCTGGGTAGACTGGAACATGGTACTCGACCGTCAGGGAGGCCCCAACTGGTTTAAAAACTGGTGTGCCGCTCCGGTCATCGTGGATCCGGAAGCAGATGAAGTATACTTCACCCCCCTCTTTTACACCATGGCTCACTTTAGTAAATACATTCGACCAGAGGCGAAGGTCATCGGGGTAGAAAATTCTGACGACACCATGCAGGTGACTGCCGCTAAAAACCCAGATGGATCCATTGCGGTGGTCGTATTCAACCCGGAAAAAGAAAAAAAATCATTTTCACTCCAACTTAATGGACAACAAAAAGAAATAACTATTAACCCACAAGCGATCCAGACCATTGTGATCGCTTCCTAAACTAACCTAACTTATGTCAAAATATGTAACTCCCGAAAAAGATCGAGTTCCCATACTGCAGAAATCTGCATTTGGTGCGGGACATTTAGTACTCAATCTTTTACCCGGATCATTGGCAATTTTCATGTTCTTCTTGCTGACCGCTTTCGGAATGGATCCATTCCTGGCCGGCTTACTTGGAGGATTACCCCGGATCTTTGACGCCATCACGGATCCAATCATGGGATTCATCTCGGATAATACCCGGTCCAAATGGGGCCGTAGACGGCCCTACATTTTTGTGGGAGCTATTTTGAGTGGCGTCTTGTTTGCATTGCTTTGGCAAATGGATGAGAATAATTCATCCAGTTATAATTTCTGGTACTTCCTGATCATGTCGATGGTCTTTTTGATCGGGAATACCATGTATGCCACCCCACTGGTAGGACTGGGATATGAGATGACCTCAGACTACAATGAAAGAACCAAGCTAATGGCGTTCTCCAATACGATGGGTCAGATTGCCTGGATGATCGTTCCGTGGTTCTGGGCGTTGATTGCTGATCCGGATCTATTTGAAAATCAAGCTACAGGGGTAAGGAATCTGGCACTGATTGTCGGGGGCTTATGTGCCGTATTCGGAGTATTGCCTGCCTTCTTCTGTAAGGGGATCGATGCTGCGAAGATGGACAATCGTGTCGAGCTGTCTTTCAGGACATTGCTCAGCAACCTGGTTGAGTTGGGAAGAGGAATGGTCCAGGTATTCAAAAACAAACCATTTGTGAAATTGTGCGGGGCTACCTTCCTGGTCTTTAACGGATTTCAAATGGTCGCATCCTTTAGTTTCTACATCATCGTCTTCCATATGTTCAATGGAGACTATGGTGCTGCAGGAAGCTGGCCTCCATGGTTTTCTACGGTGACGGCATTGGTCACAGCTTTTGCTGTCATTCCAATCATTTCCTGGATGGCAAACAAGTGGGGAAAAAGAAAAGCATTCATTATCTCCACTGCGATTTCCATTGTCGGATACATCCTGAAATGGTGGGCATTTGATCCTTCCAACCCGTGGATGATCTTCATGCCGATCCCATTGATGTCCTTCGGAATTGGTGGACTCTTTACCTTGATGATGAGTATGACGGCTGATGTGTGTGACCTGGACGAACTGACTAACGGAATGCCACGGAAAGAGGGCACCTTTGGAGCTGTGTACTGGTGGATGGTGAAGATGGGCCAAGGACTATCGCTTTCACTGGGTGGACTGGTGCTAAAAGTGGTCGGCTTCGATGGTGGAGCCGTCAGTCAGTCGGTGGAGACCATGACGCAGCTTAGAATTGCTGATATCATTATTCCTTGTGCGACGGCCGCACTCGCGATCCTGGTCATGTGGAAATACAGCCTTTCCGAAGATCGGGCCCGAGAGATCAAGAAGGAATTGGTCGCACGAAGAGGAGAATTATAAAACCTGAATTAAACAATATTAATAACGAAACAATATGTCATCATTAAGAGCCGGTAAATTCATGTCCCTGGCAGGCGTTGATTTAGAAGGAAAAAGCCTGGAGGAATTAAGGGACCTATATCGACAATATCTTGAAAATGGTTTGCATGGGTTATGCTTTAGTCCGTATGTCGAAGGACAGGAACCTGGCGATCAGCTGTCGGAAGAACAGATACGCAGGAGAATGGATATCATCCGGCCGTATACCAACTGGATACGGTCCTTCTCTACGACGGAAGGCAACGAGCTGATCCCGGTGATTGCCAAAGAATATGGCATCAAGACGCTGGTTGGCGCCTGGCTTGGAGATGATCCTGAAATCAACGAAAAAGAGATCCAGGGACTTATTAAACTAACCAATGAAGGCATGGTCGACATTGCAGCGGTAGGGAATGAGGTCATGTATCGAAAAGACCTTACTGAGCAGGAGTTGCTGGATTTCATGTATCGAGTCAAAAGTGAAGTAGCAGAGTCTGGTGTTCCGGTAGGCTATGTCGATGCCTATTACGAGTTTGAAGCGAGACCTGCCATTACCGAAGCTTGTGACATCATTCTTGCCAACTGCTACCCGTACTGGGAAGGTTGTCCGATCGAGTACTCCCTCCTTTACATGAAAGAAATGTACCGTAAGGCTGCAGAAGCAGGCATGGGCAAGGACGTGATCATCACCGAAACCGGGTGGCCAGATAAAGGTACCGGGCTTCAGGGAGCCATACCCACGATGGAAAACGCCATGAAGTATTTCATCAATACCCAAAAGTGGTCCGACGAAGAAGGGATTGAGATTTTCTACTTTTCTTCGTTCGACGAATCCTGGAAAGTAGGTGCCGAGGGAGACGTTGGTGCTTATTGGGGAATTTGGGATAAAGACGAAAACCTAAAATTTTAGACTGGGATTAATTACTTTCGGCTTCCGAAAGTTTTTAATCCTTTATGAGATACCTAAAATCACACGCTTCCCTGCCATTCATTTGGCTTTGTTTGATCATCGTGTCATGTTCTGAGCCCGGACAGTCCAATGCTTCCGCTTTCGACATCGATGCGAAAGTAGACAGCCTGCTTTCCATCATGACGTTGGAAGAAAAAATTGGT
>CAZQDI010000219.1:0-5052 GCA_964591785.1 uncultured Roseivirgaceae bacterium | reverse complement strand
GTCATAAAAAAAAGCCTGATGCAGTTACACCAGGCTTTGAAAGCTCTCCCTCTTGTGCTCGATCGGAGTGGCGATCCACCCAAGGACCCGGGGGTCCGCATTGAGGTCATAAAAAAAAGCCTGATGCAGTTACACCAGGCTTTGAAAGCTCTCCCTCTTGGGCTCGAACCAAGGACCCTCTGATTAACAGTCAGATGCTCTAACCAGCTGAGCTAAGGGAGAGTGTTTTAAAAAGGAGTGCAAATGTAAACATCTCCACTTCAATTCTCAATGCACTTTTTTAAAAAATTTATTCATGCCACCCAATCGATCGCGCTGCCACTAAATGGTAGTGTAAATCTAAAATCATGCATAAAAGATGTCAAAATGACATGCATTTTTCTAAAATTTGATCGAAATAAGACATAATGGCACTATAAATTCGATTTGTTGTCGTTGGTACGAAGTTGGATCATACCAGATCAAACATTTAAAAAACTAAAAATTTAAGAGATATGGCACTTATTAAGTACAACACAAACGATTACCGACCTACCAGTTTCAGAAACTTTGTAGATCGATTTTTTAATGACGAGTTCGTTGGTGGTTCATTACCTTCTTTTTCCCCTAAAGTGGACATTGCGGAAACTGACAAGGACTTTGAGATCCAACTACATGTTCCTGGAATGAAGAAGGATGAAATCAGCATCGACCTCAATGAAGATCAAATCACGATTAGTGGAGAGCGAAAGTTTGACAACGAGAAAAAGGAAAAGAACTTTCATAGTGTAGAAAGTTATTATGGTAAGTTCAACAGAACTTTTTATCTCCCAGACGTTGTTAACCGAGATAAAGTAGACGCATCATACAATGACGGCATTTTGACCGTTACTCTACCTAAAGACGAAAAGAGAGTAGCTAAAAAACAAATTGCAGTTAAATAAACGTTTTTGAGTAGTTGAGTTGGGGTATCCATCGTTCTGATGGGTGCCCTTTTTTGTTCGCACCAGTTTATTACCTGTTAAGAATGGTTAAAGGAGGAGCAATCAAAAAACTATCTTTTGTATTTTACGGTATACTACTTAGTCAAAAATAGAATCATGAGTAAAAGGAATTTAATAGTTGCAATGATGTTCTCTTCACTATTTGGAGGGCTCGTTGCCATTTTGGGATATTCAGCACTTGCTCCTCAGCAAATGAACATTCAACCTGCTTCACAAAACAATAGTCCCGTGGCGCTGACCAACTACGTTTTTGATTCTTCTGATTTTGTCGTACCAGAAGGATTGAATTTTGTTTTTGCAGCCAAGAATGCAACTCCATCGGTGGTCCATATCAGAACCAAGTACGAGGCTGGCATGCGCGCCAATAATCCGTTCAACGATTTTTTTAAGGACTATTTCGGAGATCGCTACGAGCGGCGGGGTTATGGCCAATCCATGGGCGCTGGCTCCGGGGTTATTATTTCAGAAGATGGATACATTGTGACGAACAATCACGTAGTGGACAATGCAAGTGAGATTGAGGTAGTATTAAATGATAATCGAAGCTATGAAGCTGAGGTCGTTGGAGTCGACGAATCCACAGACCTGGCTGTGATTAAAGTAAATCAGGAAAACCTTCCGGCGATTAATTACGGCAATTCTGAGTCCATCAATATTGGCGAATGGGTATTGGCCATCGGAAATCCATATGAATTTAGATCGACGGTAACCGCCGGAATCGTCAGTGCAAAAGGAAGAAACATCAACATATTGGGTGGTGGAACCAGCATTGAATCATTCATCCAGACCGATGCAGCAGTCAATCCAGGAAATAGTGGAGGTGCACTGGTAAATCTTAACGGTGAGTTAGTAGGTATCAATACCGCGATAGCTTCGCCTTCAGGCGCCTTTGCAGGGTATTCTTTTGCAGTTCCGGTGACCCTGGTGAAGAAGGTAGTCGGAGACCTCGTGGAATATGGGAAGGTACAACGAGCACTTTTGAACATCCAGATCGCAGATGTTAACGCACAGGTGGCTGAACAATTTGACCTGGACGTATTGAGGGGAGTTTATGTTAGTAATGTGATTCGAGGTGGTGCCGCGGACAGGGCTGGAATGGAGCAGGGAGATGTAATCATTGCGATCGATGGCAAGTCCGTCAATAACGTAGCTCAGCTGCAGGAAACCGTAGCGATTAAGCGACCCGGGGATAAAATAAATGTGGAATTTATCCGCGATGGTAGAAACAAAAGTGTGGAGGCTACCCTAAGAAATATGGACAATACCTTCGCAGTAGTTGAAGCGAAAGATGAGTTTGAAATTGAAGGAGCCACCTTTTCGGAAGTTTCTGGAGCTTTGAAAGATGAGCTTGAGATCGACGGCGGTGTTCAGATCACGGAACTGAGAGAGGGTAAGTGGAAAGAAATCAGAATGCGAGAGGGATTTATAATCACCAGCATTGATAACGAAGAGATTGATGACATCAAAGACTTGCAGGACTATTTCAGAAGTCCTAGAAGAGACGGGATTTTGATCGAAGGAATCTATCCGGACGGTACCAAGGCTCATTACGGCTTGGGACTATAAAAAGAAGACTTGTAAAATGAGAATCCTGGCCGTCGCCAGGATTTTTTTTGGCTTACTTTGAAGCTGTGAAGAAAATCGGAATCATTGGAGGAGGTTTAGCTGGCTTAACTTGTGCCATTGTTTTGGCAAGAAAAGGTTTGGATGTATTTCTTTTCGAAGAAAAAAAATACCCTTTCCATCGAGTTTGCGGTGAGTACATTTCGAATGAAGTCATTCCTTTCTTAGAAAAAAATGGGCTCTACCCCGAACCGCTCAAGCCCGTCGCAATTACAAATTTTGTGCTTTCGTCCCCTGCTGGAAGGAGACTGGAGTGCCCGCTCGATCTGGGTGGTTTTGGCATTAGCAGGTACGTATTTGACAGGTGGCTGAGCCAAGAAGCGATCGAGTCAGCAGTCACCTTGGTCAACGACCGGGTCACTGCTTGTTCTTTCAGTGAGGATGAATTTAAGGTAGAGACAAGAAGTGCTGGCAGCCACTCGTTCGATCTCGTGATCGGGGCATTTGGAAAGCGAAGTACGCTGGATAAGCAACTTAACAGATCGTTTATTTCCAAGCGCTCTCCCTACATTGGCGTGAAATACCACCTCAATACCGACCTTGTAAACACTGAAAATATTGAACTGCACAATTTCAGTGGTGGATATTGCGGGGTCAGTAGGATTGAAGAGGGCAAGTTCAATCTATGCTATTTGTCGACGAGAGATAACCTTAAACAATACGGGTCCATTCCTGAAATGGAACGCGAAGTCTTACACAAAAACCCTTTCCTAAAACGACTACTTTGTGAGAGCCACTTCTTACTGGACAAACCGATTGTCATCAATGAGATCACCTTTAGTCCAAAGGAACCTGTGTATGATCATATGCTGATGACTGGGGACTCGGCGGGAATGATCACTCCATTGTGTGGTAACGGCATGGCCATGGCCATTCACTCGGCGAAGATTCTTTGTGAATTGATTGAAGACCAATTAACGGAAGGGTTCGATCGTGCCAAACTGGAGGCCAACTATACCAAAAAGTGGAACGACCATTTTTCAAGACGTTTATGGGCCGGCAGAAATATCCAAAGATTGTTTGGGGCCTCTACGCTGTCAGAAGTGGCAGTGGGAATTGGAAAAGCCTTTCCATCCGTTACTCGACAGCTGATGTCCATGACCCATGGCCAGCCATTTTAGCTAACCCACAAGTAGACGAAAAAGAGGTTGAGCATCAGCGACGAAATGAAATTAAGTCGCATGGTGTTGACAAAATTTGCAGCTTCCAAAGAGGTTCTGACTTTCAGGTACCACCAACCAAAGTATCCCAAAACGGGCGAAAGAAACAGGAGATATAGCAAGGAATGCAGTGGGGAGGAGTACGTCACAAAGTAATAAACAAATCCGGCACTTGCCAGGGTGAAGGCGATGGCTGTGAAATGGAACGTTCCCAGGATGCCCAATAACCGGCTCATTGTTAAGTCCCCTCTTCGGGCATCTTCATCGTGCTGATAGATCTGTGTCATCGGATAAGACCCTAACAGTAAGACACTGCTTAGAATCGCCGGCAGCTGAATGTTCCATTCAAACGATTCGGTTACCGAGGTCTCTTGAAGCGCCACAATGCATAGAAGAAAGGTAAAATATCCTTGAAAAACACCAGCAGCCAACCACCCGATGATGGGAAATTTCTTAAGCCGGATGCTTGGGTGACTATATGCTTTTGAAATCATTCCATAAATGAAAATCATCAGGGTAAACTCTATGGAAATCAACAATCCCAGCAGGAGTCCCAGCAAGTCAAAAATCAACGAAATCGTATAGAGCTCTTTCGTCACTTTTGGCGGATTTTTAAGACCACCGATACTGTCCTCATCCTTATCAAAGTAGGAATTGAAACCATTGCTTGCCGGATACACAAAGAGATGCAGGATAATGAAAGAAAGGACCAGGTTATAAAGATCCCTTTCTTCGGCAACTGCAACCGCCAGCAAAAACACGGGCAGTAGGTAAAAGGAAAAAGGGATCCGCAAATGAAGGAATGTAGATTTTTTCAAGATAATGTAATCTGGTCGTGCAAAAGTTGGTTAATATTAATGAACAACTTGAATATGGCGGCATTCATTCATTCCATAGGCACTGCTCTTCCGGCATTTAGCATCAATCAAGACAAGATTGCTGACTACATGGTAAGAAACTTTGCGATGGATAAAAATGAAGAACGAAAGTTGAGAGTTCTATACCGAGCAAGTGGCATTGGGAAACGATATTCTGTCTTGCGGGATTTCAGCGAAAATTTGAACGGTCACGGATTTTTTAGAAAGGAGCATTTGCCTTCTTCAAAACCTCGCATGGAGCTTTACCAAAAACATGCGATTGACCTGGCCAGTAAGGCTTCGTTGGATGCTCTGGATAGCTCTGGAGTGGCAGCACGCGACATTACCCACCTCGTGGCGGTCAGTTGCACAGGGATGTATGCCCCAGGATTAGATATAGAGCTCATTGAAAGGTTGGGGCTCAAAACA
>CAZQDI010000218.1:0-5204 GCA_964591785.1 uncultured Roseivirgaceae bacterium | reverse complement strand
GATCCGAGCTGCAGCTTTGTGATCTTCGTTGGGAAAAGGTGCATTGTATGCGTTGATGACCTCTTCCGACAGGGGTTGGACCGTGCCCATATCAATCACTTTGCCAATGTTGAAATGTGGCGAGCTCTGTGAAAACTCACGCCACTTCATAAAACTTTCCGGCATCGGATGAAGGCCTGTCGGAAGGGTTGTATTGCAGGCTACTACCATGGAGAATCGATTCTCCAACTCCGCTAGCAGGCGTAATCCAATCAACCCACCCCAGTCCTGGCAAAAGAGCAAGAGGTCATTTAAGTCCAGTTCTTCAATCAGAAACTGTACCCAGCTTAAGTGTTTTTGGTAGCTGTATGCTTCCTTAGTTTGCAGCTTATCCGACTTTCCAAAACCGATCAAATCTGGAGCTATGACTCGGAATTGGCTGGCCAGCGTGGGGATCATTTTGCGATATAGAAAGGACCAGCTAGGCTCTCCGTGTAGCAAAAGAACGGTTGGTCCGTTTTTGGGACCCTCGTCCAGGTAGTGCATCCGTAGGCCTGACTCAACCTGCAGGTAGTTTTCGGAAAAGTCATACCCAGGAAGGTTAGTGAATCGTTCGGAAGGAGTGGTTAGTATCTGCATAGTTTAGTGGTTGCTTCTTCTAAAATACTGGATTCGAGTGGGAAATAGGGTCAACAACGTCTTGCTTATTTTTTGATTTGAGCAAGTGCTTCAGTTAGCTTCTCATTGAATAATCCGGGTTTCTCTACCATCGGGTAATGACCGGTCGAAGGGATGTCGATGACCTGGTAGTTGACCCCCGAAGCATCCAATCCCGGGAAGTGAGTTGGAGTGGCATCGCTGTTGATGAGAATCAGTTTTTGTTGAAGCTTTGAAAGCTTTGCCGATTCCACTGCAGCATACTCAAATAGATTTTCCAGGCTGTTAACGGCAATGCTGGGGTCGCTGGTAGAGAAATCCCTGATCACTTGTTGGATCACAAGGCTATCCGTGGAGGGATGAAACATTGCTTGCATTGCATAGGCTGAAGCAACTTCTGCAAAGTTCTCTTTCAGCATTCCCATAAACCCCTCGATTTCAGCTTGAACCTCTTCTGTGAGCTCGGTGCCAACATCCTTGAACGTATCCACCCCGATCACGGCAACAATCTTTGGATCGTTGAGTGCAGCCTCCAGGACGATATCTCCACTCATGGAGTGGCCAATCAGGATGACATTTGCCAGCTTTAGTTGGTTAATGACTTCATTCAAATCGTTGCCGTACGATTCAATGGACCAATCTGGTCTGTTTTTTCCCGATTCGCCGAACCCTGGCAGGTCAAGGGTAAGTACCTGATAGTTGGATTTGAATGCGTTCACCTGGTCGATCCAATAGCTCTGGTTGATGCACCAGCCATGTGCAAAGACGAGGGTGTAATCGCCTTCGCCTACTAGCTGGTAGCTAATTTCGGTACCATTCACCATGATTTTGGAGGACAAATTTTCTGAGGTATTGGATTCAGTTTCCGTAGCTTTTTGTGTGCAGCAGGTACAACTCAAGGTGATCGTTGCAGCTAAAAGGAAGGTTGATGTTTTCATGGTTTGATATCGTGTTGGTTTTGACTGTTGTACGAGGTTTTCTAAAGTTAGCTACTTATTTAACAGCTTTTAATAAATCTGTGAAAGCTTACAAACTGGTTTTCTACCGCTTGTATGTTCTTTTTTGAGTTTCCATCAAAAGGCTTCTATCTTTCAAGAACAATCAACCTTAGAAGTAAAAAATGAAGAGATTTTCCATATTCCTGGGGCTTTTGCTGCCCTTACTTTGCTTTGCACAAACTAAAAAAGTATTGGATCATGCCGCTTACGATGAGTGGAGGCGTGTAAGTAAGGAGCTTATTAGCAATGATGGCGAATACATTGTCTATAACACGAAGCCGAATGGATACGGAAATGAGGATGTACGACTTCATTCTGCTGATGGTGAGTCGATTCTTGCCTACGAGCGTGCTTCGAACCCGACTTTTAGTAACAACAACACGCATGTGATTTTTAAGATTGCTCCTGACTTTGAAGCCTATCGCGATTTGAAACGTAAAAAAACGAAAGAGAAAGACCTTCCACCCGACACACTTGGAATCTTTCGCATGTCGGATCAGACATTGACTAAAGTGCCAGGTCTTGAGTCGTTCAAAGTGCCCGAAAAGTGGGACGATTATCTGGTTTATCTTTATTCACCGGTCATTGATTCGACTAACAGGAAGGAGAAAAAGCGAAGTAAGAAAAATGGGTTTGACTTGGTGGTTCGAAATCTCACTGATCAATCTGAGGTTCAATTTTCCTATGTGCTGGATTATGCGATTGCCGAAGAAGGTGCTGCGATTGCACTCACAACATCCGGAAATGACAGTACTGTATTGCCAGGGGTTTACACGTTCGACTTTCAAACGGCTTCCTTTCAGCCTGTTTTCCGATCAAAAGGAGAGTTCTATCAACTGGTGTGGGACAAAAAGGGCACTCAGCTTTCGTTCATTTCGGATACGGATACCACGAAGGCCATCAATCGAGATTATCACCTGCACTATCATCAATCCGATTGGGACAGCAGTAAGACGGTAGCGACTAATTCGCAACTGGATGATCTCCTTATCAATAAAGATTTTAATACCTATTTCTCAGAATCAGGGAACAGGCTCTTTTTTGAAACAAAAGAGCTTCCTGTTTTACAAGATACTTCCCTACTAAAGGATGAGATTGTCAATGTGGAAGTTTGGAACACGAAAGATCAAAAGCTATTTACAGATCAGGAAAATGACAGAACTAATGACTTAAAATTTGGCTATCTGAGCTACTACGATGTAGCGCTAGACCAATTCGTGCAGCTCGGAGGGTCAGAGTTTTCAGGTATTCGAGTCAGTAACGAGGGCGATGGGAAAAACGGAGTGGCGCTTGATGATTATCGCTATCGTCAGTTACTTAGTTGGGAGGGATATGTCTTACAGGATATTTATGACCTGGATATATCTACAGGGCAAAAGAAGAAAGTAGCTTCAGCTGTCAGGGGAAACGTTCAGCTTTCTCCAAATGGAAATTTTGCTTATTGGTACAACAACCTGGATACAGCCTGGTATACCTATGATTTTGATGAGGAGAAAATTCGACAGGTTGCAGGGAATACCACCTCGGCATTTTACAACGAGATTCACGATACGCCCTCAGCACCCTGGCCTTACGGGATGATGAGTTGGACCGAGGGAGATAACCGCATGTTGATCTACGATCGATACGACATTTGGGAGGTCGATCCGAAGGGAGGGGCAGCTCCCAAACGAATTACGCCAAATGGCAGAAATGAAAAGCTGACCTATCGATACATCCGTCTGGACCCTGAAGAACGATTCATTAAAAGCGGCCAGCAACTCATGCTTTCCGGCTTCTATGAGGGAGACAAAAGTGAAGCAGTGTTCCGAATGAAGTACGGCCAAAATCGTCCGACCAAATTAATGGAAGGAGATTATCAGTTTAACGATTTTGAGAAGGCGAGAGATGCCGATCGACTGATCTATACAAGGGAGAATTTTCGGGTGTTTCCTGATCTTTACAGCGCGGACTTAAGGCTGAAGAAATCTACAAGGATCAGTGACATTAACCCTCAGCAGAAAGAGTACAATTGGGGCACCATTGAGTTGGTTTACTGGAATTCGCTCGAAGGTGAACTACTAGAGGGTATGTTGGTCAAACCTGACAATTTTGATCCAACCAAGAAATATCCTTTGATGGTCAATTTTTATGAAAAGAGTTCCAATGGACTCCACCGACATCGGGATCCTTTTCCCCACCGCTCGACCATCAACTATAGCTACTATGTTTCCAGAGGATATGTAATTTTCAATCCAAATGTTCATTATGGAACAGGCTACCCTGGTGAAGATGCTTACAATTGTGTCATCCCGGGTGTCACTTCCCTCATTGAAAAAGGATTCATCGACCGTGAAAATATAGGAGTACAAGGACACAGTTGGGGTGGTTACCAAATTGCTCATTTGCTAGGTGAGACTGACATTTTTAAGTGTGCAGAGTCCGGTGCACCTGTGGTGAATATGATCAGTGCGTACGGAGGGATCCGATGGGGGTCCGGGCTGAGCCGGATGTTTCAGTACGAACGTACGCAAAGCAGGATTGGCGGCAGTCTGTGGGAGTACCCGTTGCGATACATAGAAAACTCTCCAATCTTCACGGTAGATAAAGTCAATACTCCCGTCCTGATCATGCATAATGACGAAGATGGTGCGGTACCCTGGTACCAGGGTATCGAGTATTTTGTGGCCTTGCGAAGGCTCGGAAAACCGGCCTGGATGCTTAATTATCGAGGCGAACCTCATTGGCCATTGAAAATTCAGAATCGCATCGACTTCAATGTTCGAATGTCCCAGTTCTTTGATTATTATTTGAAAGGAGCTCCGATGCCTAAATGGATGCGTGATGGTGTTCCAGCCACTGAATTGGGGATCAAACAGGGGTATGAGCTATTGGAAAAGGAGTAGGTTGTAACCTTTTTTCTGCTAGTGAGTATTCTAATGAAACATCAAACTCTATGAAAAAACTCATCTTACTCTCGGCGGGCTTGTTCGTGGCGCTTTCGCTTTGTGCACAAAAGCGAGACACTCAAGGACTAAAGAAAATTGAACAAGATCATGATGATGATCGAATGGAAAGCCTCAGCCAGCTGGCTGAATTATCCAGCTTGGCTCAATTAGGACAGCTCGCGAACCTGGCAGAACTTGGCCAACTGGCCGAGCTCGGTGAATTGGCGGAACTTGGTGAATTAGGAGAAATTTCAATTATCATTCCTGAAATCACAGCTGAACTTACCACGGAGTTGAGTCAACTCCCACTGATCATCAATCTTTCAGATTTAAGCAATCTGGATATTAATGCAGATTACGTGGATTATGGAGAGATCATCGAAGAGGCAATGGAAGAGGTCCGAAAAGAGCTCAAAGACCTTAGAAACGAACAATAAGAGGTTGGTCAAAGAAATGGTGGCTTAAGCATTGAATGCTTAAGCCATTTTTTTGTTCTTGTTACTTTAATAAGCTTGCTCCAGCTCTTAAGTGACACTATCTGAGGAGGAGGCTCGTGAATATATTCGGTTTCGGAATGAGCACTTTCTTTTTATCATCTTAAATCTACATGCTTAAAAAAGCGGTGAGTCTGATCAAAACAAGC
>CAZQDI010000217.1:0-5386 GCA_964591785.1 uncultured Roseivirgaceae bacterium | reverse complement strand
CCCGTTTATTGTCTTCTAAAATAGCTTTATTTATAATGATTCTAATTAGTAATATTTAAATAACAAAGAATAATATTCTTAATTAGAACAAAATAACGGAATTAACTTTCGTTAGATGGTTATCCAGAATCCTCCACTTGCTTTTTGTTCCGTTTCGGTAGAAAAGGTTGCCATTGGTGGTCCCAAAAATGAAGTGTGCATCCTTCTTCGCAAAAGAATGGCGTAAAACGATATCAAAAGTCTGCTGCTCAGGTAATCCAACACTATCCGATCGCCAATTCTTTCCATAATCCTTTGTGTGAAACACCTCGAGTTTTAAGTTCGGAGCAATCCGCTGCTCATCACTTTCTACCGGAATAACCCAGGCATTTGAAGGATCTGTTTCGTCGAGCGCTATGCTAAATCCATAAGAAGGAATACCCATTCGATTTGAGCAATCTACCCAGTTTTCCCCTCCATCGAGCGAGTAATAAATGCCACAGTGGTTTTGCTGCCATAGAATACGCGAATCTTTTGGGGACATGAGCAAGCGATGCGGATCATGACCTACCTCCACATTTGGATTGGGAAGATATGCAGCTGTTAAGCCCTTATTTCTGGGGACCCAACTAGCTCCCCCATCTGTTGTTTCGAAAACGCCGGCACAACTGACGGCAATGTAGACATGGTCTGAATCATTGGGATCCACTAGGATGCTGTGAATAAATGGGTAATCACTTCCGGCACCAAACCATTGTCCCTCCGTTTGTCTGCTTGGATGATTCCACAATGACTCCACCAGCTGAAAGGTTTCACCGTTGTTGTTACTATGAAACAGCCCTCCAGGATCTGTACCTAACCACAGCTCCTCCGGTCGGTCATCCCCTGCCTCAGCCACGCACCACACCTGTCTTAGTCTCGCAGGTTTTCCATTGGGTAATTCTTTGCCTCTTAGAGTCGGCAAGGCTGCCTCTCCCCAGGATTTTCCCTGATCATCTGAAAAATGGAGTTTTTGTCCCCAGTGCTTGTGAGATAGACCCGCCCACCATCGGCCTGTTCGACGATCGACAAAAACCATATTGACGGAGAAACCTGGAAAAAAAATGTCTGCTATTGATGGATGGGACTCCTCTGCAAATTCATACACAATCAATCCCTTGGCAGTACCAATTAGCGCGAAGGATTCAACCACCTGAAAGTGCTTGGTAAATCAAAATTTCATCCTTATCCTCAACTGGGTCTGAGAGTTCGGCTCGGTCATGGATGAGCTCATCGCGCACAAAAATATTAACGTGCTTCCTCAAACTGCCGTCTTCGTCCAGAATGTACGTATTCAAACCGGGTACTTCCTTGTTGATTGCTGTGATAATATGATTTACCGTATCGCCTCTAACGTCCATTTCTTTAAGGTTTGGAAAAAATCGATTCAATGCCGACGTGAACTTTACTCGTGCCATAGCAATTTCTGGTTTTTTACCCATTTGCGGGTTTGGGAAATAAAAGATAGTAAACTTCCATTCAACCAAATCGCAGAAAATAATAGAATTGCTCCCAGGTTGTAAAAAACAGGACCAACTATCGTCTGGTGGACTAATACCAAAAGCGTTGATCCACTTGCTGCCAGTCCAATGGCCATAAGGGTGCGTTGGTCTTTGTAATTCTTCACAAGAATGTAGATAATTACCAAACTTAGCAGCAAGGGTACATAAGAGATCCAGTTGTTTTGCGCTAGATAAAGGGACTTACCTCCACACATTGTAATTGCGCTAGAATAGGCCATGACGCAGAAAGGACACTTCGGAATGATCACAATCAAAAGGCTACCCAAAAAGGAAGGCTGCAACGCAGTGTTGAGCTTACTTTGTGATTTACATTTAGTGCAGACTTTCGACATTTGTTGTGAAAATGATAATCAAACCCGCCAACTAATTTAATTGTTTTGAGAAATTATGAATGAATACCTGAAAATTTTAGAAGATTGGTTAAAAGGAACAAAAAGTGTGGCGATCGCCCGAGTGATCAAAACATGGGGGTCTTCGCCAAGACCCATTGGTTCTGTGATGCTTGTCAACGAAGAAGGGAAAATGGCGGGTTCTGTCAGTGGTGGTTGTGTGGAAGGAGCAGTAGTCAAAAAAGCTTCGGAGGTAATATCGTCAAGTTCGTCGGAACGTCTTGCCTTTGGAGTATCTGACGAAGAGGCGTGGTCGGTAGGCTTGTCTTGCGGAGGCAGTATTCAGGTTTTTGTAGAAACCATGGACCAGACTGAGTCTCCCGTGTGGGATAAATTACTCGAGAACCTAAGGTCTAATCAATCATCCATTCTCATTACGTCACTTGTTGATGGCGGGAGTTCCAAAACGCTCATTAGCGAAGGCGATCAGATCATTGGCGATGCACTGGAAGCATCACTGATCGAGCTAGCAAAGCAAGCTTACCGTGAACGAACGCACAAGTCGGTAACCCACAACGATGTGGAGTACTTCATTCAGCTGTTCCCCAGGAAAGCACAGCTACTCATTATCGGAGCTGCTCACATTACTGTTGATTTGGTCTCCTTAGCCAATCAATTTGGATTCGAGACCATTGTCATTGATCCAAGGGGTTATTTTGCAGAAAATACTACCTTCCAGGATCCACCCTCACAGATCCACCAAGCCTACCCGTCTGAGGTCTTGCATAATTTCACCCTTGATTCATACACATTTGCTGCGATCCTCTCCCATGATCCAAAAATTGACGACAATGCCTTGGAAGTCTTACTCCCCTCAGATGCCGCGTACATTGGTGCATTAGGGAGCAAAAAAACTCATGCCAAACGTTCTGCCAGATTAATCGAAAAAGGCTTTGCTCAGGATCAAATCGATCGTATCATGGCACCTATTGGAGCGAGCATTAATGCAAGGTCAGCGAAAGAGATCGCCTTGTCCATCATGGCACAAATTATTGAAACCCAAAATGAGAAACTCCTGAGGTAAATGTTCCATAGTTTAAAAAATGATTAACCCTTACTAGCCAAATATGAAAACACTTGACGCACTCGAAAAAAGAAAATCAGTACGTGCTTTTCTCAACAAGCCCGTCGAAGAGCCATTGATCAAAAAAATTTTGAAGGCTGCATCAAATGCACCCTCAGGAACCAATACGCAACCGTGGGAGGTGGCAGTAGTCACTGGATCCAAAAAGCAGGAGATCTCAAAAAAAATGGAAGATGCTTTTCGGGCAGGAATTCGCGGGAAAATGGAATACAATTATTATCCCACCGAATGGGTAGAACCATTCAAAGCCAGACGCAAGGAATGTGGCTTGTTAATGTACTCAACACTTGGAATTACCCGAGAAGATAAACAGAGACAGGCCGATCAATGGGCCGCTAACTATCGAGCATTTGATGCCCCGGTCATGCTCTTATTTTTCATGGACAAGATCATGGACACTGGCTCCTTCATGGATTATGGAATGTTTTTGCAGTCCATCATGCTGGCGGCAGTTTCGGAAGGGTTAGCCACCTGCCCGCAGGCGGCACTGGGTGAGTACCCCGACATCGTGCGTGACGCGCTTGGTTATCCAATGGAGAAAACATTTGTATGTGGGATGGCCATGGGATATGAAGATGAAACCGCACTGATCAACAGCTACCGGACTTCACGCGAACCTGTTGACAGTTTCGCCCAGTTCTTTCGCTAGACCGGATGTCCAATAGAAAAAGACCCCTTCTGGCATGAACCCCAATGTTCTGCTACTGCTTCTTGCCACACTTTTTTGGGGCTTGAATTTTCATCTCGGAAAGATCATGTTCGAGTATGTAAATCCCAACCTGGCTGCTTTTTGGAGATTTCTGATTGGAACAATTGGTGTTTGTTTTCTCACCATCTCTAGTTTTCCTCCACTGGAAAAGATCAAAAAGCATCTCAAGGGAGCAGCACAAGTTGGATTCATCGGGTTGTTTGGATTTATTTTTTTCTTCACCCAGGGACTGAAAAATACTTCAGCCATCAATGGTGCATTGATTGTGGCACTAAATCCGGTAATCACGCTGCTACTCACCGCAATTTTTCAAGGCTACAGGATTACGCCCAAGGATCTCATTGGAGTTGCGATGGCGCTTGTCGGTGTTTGCTATCTTCTGACAGGTGGAAACATCATGCAGCTATTCAAAATCGACTTTGTTCTGGGTGACATCTATTTTTTGATCGCAGTGGTGATGTTTGGATTACAAAACATCTGGATTCGCAAGCACTCGACAGGAATCGGAAGCAGACCCTTCACCTTACTTACCAATCTTTTTTGCCTCATTGGATTTGCTTTGCTCCTGCCCTTTGAAGTTGGAAATACTCTTTTACCATCTGCCGGAAGATTCTGGATAGCGGCCCTTGGGATGGGGCTGCTGGGAACTACACTTTCCTATTACTTCTGGAATCTGGGAATCAAGCGCGTTGGACCTAATAAAGGAGCTATATTTCTAAATACTATCCCATTATTTGTTGCGATCATGGCGGTGCCCTTCGGGGCAGAACTTTACCAATTTCACCTGATCAGCGCTGCACTGATACTCTCGGGACTGATCGTGGTTCAGGCAGACTTCAACTCGTTACATCCTCGTAGTTAAGGGCATCAAAACTTTTAAACTGAAAGGAAGGGAGCACACCTAATTCATCAAACGGAATACCTTGTCGATTGATCCAAATTGTCTTAAAACCAAAGGACGTCGCACCTGCCACATCCCATGGGTTTGAGGAGAAGAATAAAACCTCACTAGGTTGACAGTCAAACTTTTGAACTACGAGCTGATAAACACTCGGCGATGGTTTAAATACTTGCACTTCATCAGCAGAAAGTATTTCATCAATCTGATTTTGAATCCCAGCAATCCGAATACTCTTCTGTAGTTTTTCTTGCTCCCCGTTAGAAAGAATGGCCGTCTGCAAGTCCATGGATTTTATCTGATCAAGAAAGCGAACGGCATCTTCAAATGCAGTAGGCTCGTCAAAAATGGAAAGAATCAGTTCCTTTAGTGCATCGTCTTTACATCTATGGTAATTGAACGCATAATCTAAAGCCTGCCTGGTCACGCGGTTAAAACCCTCAAACTTTCCTATTAGACTATTCAACCAGGTATACTCCAGCTGTTTTGCCCTCCAGGTTCCTTGAATTTGATTCGATAATTCTTGTTTTTCTTTTGACAGACCTGCAATTGATGAATTGACCTTTAGCAAGGTACCGTAGGCATCAAAAACCAAATAGAATTTCCTCATTGCAATTTGGAATAATTATAAATAATGAAAAATTAAGGTCTCACTAAAAATTAAAATTGTGTTTTTCCTAACTTAAAACATAATCTTTTGAAAATCATAAAATATGAATCTTAGTCTTACCGTAAATGGAAAACAGGTTGAGAAGGAAGTGGAAG
>CAZQDI010000216.1:0-5651 GCA_964591785.1 uncultured Roseivirgaceae bacterium | reverse complement strand
GGCAGAACTGTAGGTGGTTTTGCAATGGGCGGCTCCAAAGGGAGCCGCTTTTTTTGTTAATGCCTGCCTGAGTACACCTAGAGGCAGATCAGGAATACTAACAGAATAAAATACTTTCCTGGGCCCCAGGAAACAAATATTATTGCCCAGGAAACACATTTAATATCGCAGGGCGGAATTTAATTTTGCGGGAATGGTGAATGCTGGCGCAGGGAGCAAAAAGTATGCGCAGGGAGAGCGAAAAAGGGTGCAGGAAGAGATAATTTCCTGTTTCCATCAAAAAAAAAGTCCTTTTCATCAACTTTTTGACTCAGGCCACCAAATTTTCATTCTCCTGACAAAATGTATACTTTGCTTTCCTACTCTTAGCAATGAAAGCACTGGTCCATGTTCTGATTTTTCTCGTACTTGCAGCACCTGCACAAGAATTAGCGGAGGGTGACATCAGATCTTTGATGCAATCGAACAACGACTCCCTCAGGGCGCATGCATATTTAGAGTTAGGAAAGTACTACTTTATTTCGTTCAGAGATTCCGACTCTCTGAGGAAGTATTCGTCATTGGCGCTGCAAGTAGTCGCTTCGCATGAAAACCCGGAGTTTTACATCAAAGCGTCCTCCTACCTTGGGGTCGCATATTTTTCTGCCGGCGACCTGGAGTCCGCAAAACAGCAATACCGGGCTGCGCTGAAAATGGCCGAGCAAATCAAAGATTATTCACTTCAGGCAGATCTGCACAATAAGTTGGGTACGCTGTACAGTCATTTGAATCAGAAAGACTCCTCCGTTTACCATCTCCTGCAGGCGGCACGGATTTTCGGTTTGGAAAAGAACTACAATGCACTGGCATATGCCTACTATGGGGTAGCCCACAATTATGCGGTGAATGAAGATCTAACCAAAGCATCGGCTTACCTGAAAGAAGCATTGGTGCTACTGGATAGCATACCTCCAGCCTACGCACATACCAAGGAGATTATACTGAATTTCGCTGCACAGCATTATTTGGAACTCTCTACTACCGATTCCAGCAGGATAGATACGGTGCTTTGGTATGCCAATGCAGGCTATGAAATTGTGGTTGCCCACGAAATGGAATCTCGGAAGCCTTCCTATTATAATGTCTATAGTTCGTACCATCAATTTAAGTCACAACCCCGAATGGCATTGTCCTACGCAGAAAAGTCCCTGACACTTTCCAGCTATCTCACCGAGGACGATATATTTCTTGCATGCATGAATGGGGCACAAGCTGCTTCGAAATTGGGCGACTTGGCCAAAGCACTGGATTTTTTGAATCATGCCGAGACCCTACGGGTGGTCGCAGAACCTTACTTTGGGTATCAATACCATGAAGTGAAGTACCAGGTCTTTAAAGAAGTCGGAAGGTTTGAGGAGTCCATGCTGTCATTAGAAAAAATGATTGACTTTAAGAAAATCCTTGATGAGGCATCGAATGCCAAGGCCATTCGAAACTTAGAGTCAGCGTATGATGCAGAGCGAAAGGAAAACGAAATCCGCCTCCTTCAGCAAGAGGTTCAGATTCAACAGGCTGATACTTCACGGAAGGTTTGGGCTTTGATGTCGTTTGTTGCCCTGGTCATTGCCGTCTTGATCGTCGGTCGTTTTTATTATCAAAAACGACTCATGGAAGAAAAAGAGCAGTCAACACTACACAAACAGCAGTTGCTTCGTTCGCAGGTCAATCCACACTTCATATTCAATGCACTTACATCGATCCGTGGTTTTTTGCTGGGTAGCGTTGATGCAAAAAAGGCCGTGAGCTACCTGGGAAAATTTGCAAAGCTCATGCGCATGGTCCTGGACCATAGCTCCAAGGAGTGGGTCACCCTGGAAGAAGAACTGGAAGCACTGAAGATCTATCTTGAAATTCAAAAAATGAAATTTGACTACAAGTTTGACTTCGAATTAAGGGTAGATCCGGACATTGACATTGCCCAGGTGATTGTACCCCCATTGTTGGCTCAACCCTTTGTGGAAAATGCCATTGAGCATGGGTTTAAGGACATTGATTATGAAGGTCATCTGACGCTTTCGTGCATCTCAAAAGATGAATTACTTCATTTTGACATACAAGACAATGGCATTGGGATCAAAAATGTAAAGTCCGTGCAAGGTCACGATCCAAAAGCATTAAAGATCTTCAAGGAACGGTTGGATGCCCTGGCAAAAAGCTTGAAAGTCAAACTCCAGTTCGGCATTGAAGATTTAGGTTCCGGACCACTTGGCAATGGCACGAGGGTACATTATTCACTTCCTTTAATCGACCATCATGTATAAAGCCCTGATCATCGATGATGAAAGACCAGTCGCCAATGACCTCAACTTGATGATTGAGGCCTACTGTCCAAAGCTAGAGGTCATCGGCATTGCCCAAACTTCGCAGTCTGCGCTTGAGTTGATTCGTGATCAAGCACCTCAAATCGTATTTCTTGACATTCAGATTGACGATAAGAACGGGATTGAGCTCCTGCGGGATCTAAAGCAGGTTGCTTTTGAAGTGATCTTCGTCACTGCACATGAGCAATATGCCATAGAAGCATTTAAGCTGAGTGCGATTGATTATTTGTTGAAACCGGTAGACCCGGACGAGCTCATCCAGGCAGTCGACAAGGCAATTGAGAAACTGGGAGTTGGTCTGATTCAGTCGCAACTCCATGCCCTGGTGCAAAACCTGGGGCAGGAGCTCAGACCCAAAAAAATCGTTCTCACAGACCACGACGGGGTGCATATTCTCGATGTTTCGCAGATATTGTGGTGTCATGCAAACGGAAGCTATACTGAATTCCAAATGGAAGATGGTACAGTGAAAGTCACCTCGAAACACCTCAAAACATACGAAGGGCTCCTGCAAAAACATGGCTTTTATCGGATTCATCGTTCTTACCTGGTCAATGGAGATAGTATTTTGAAGGTGGATCGTTCCGACAGTTTGGTGTTCATGAAAAACAATCACCGACTTCCTGTTTCCATTGCGCCGGACGTTCTCAAGATCATCCTGAATCGCCTACAGTCCTAGCGTACGTCAACGCATTTCTTTGCTCATCAAAAATTTTTGACTCCTCATCAATTCGCTGGCCCAGGCATGGCATTAATAGACATTTTCGAAAAAAGCTATTGAAATCATGCAAGGAAAAATACTCGTCAATTTGATAAAATCGATATTGGTCATTGTAGCAGTTTCCAGTATTCAACCAGCACAGAGCCAATCCATTTTCTATGTCGACCCGTCTGCTGTTGGGTTAAATGATGGGTCGAGCTGGACCGATGCATTTGTTGATCTGCAAACCGCTTTGGATGCGGCCTCAACGAATGGTACTCCTGGCACCCCGGCACAGGTGTGGGTTAGGCAAGGGATCTATCTTCCCACTGCCGGAACAGATGAATCCATTTCCTTCGAAATTAAAGATAATACTGAGTTGTACGGAGGGTTTTCGGGTTTGGAGTCGACCCTGTCCCAACGTGATTTTGTGATGAACAAGACCATCTTGTCAGGAGATATTGGTGTGGCCAACGACAGCTTAGACAATTCAAATGTGATCCTGACAGGCGACACCGACATCGCCAATGCGGTGCTCATCGATGGGTTTTATGTCGAAGGTGCAGAGAGTTTGGTGAGTGGACTCGTTGGAGCGTTTCGATTCACTGAATCCAATCGTGTGACCATCGACCATTGTGTGTTTTCCAACAATGTCTCCAGAAGTGCGGGGGGCTCGGTGAGTCTCATCAGTGACGGTGGACCCGAAAAATTGAACATTTACAACTCTACGTTCCTCAATAATGGGAGTTTGGATGTATCAGCTACTACCATGACCGTGCTTTCCGCAGCTTCCATGGATGTGATCAACTGCCAGTTTATCAATAACAAAAGCAAGTTTGGAGCTTCCTGTATCGGATTTTTTGATGTGGGGGACCTGAACGTGGTGAACTGCTCCTTCTCTGGAAATGAGGAAGTAAGTGTGATTCAGGCAGGGAGTTCGGCAAGTTCAGTCTCCATAGTCAACTCAATCTTTTGGGGAAATACCGGAACCGACCTGGACATTGAATTTCCTAACCTGGGAAACAGCTTAACAGTCGAGTCCAACATTCTTCAAAGTGGGGCGACCGGAACGAACCTTAGCAGCGATCCACTGTTTTTCGATCTCGCCAATAAAAATCTGGCAATTCCATATTGCTCCCCTGCATACAATGCGGGAAATAGTGGCTTGCTTCCGGCAGGTTTCAATGAAGATATTATTGGAAACGATCGCATTGCCTTTGGAACCATTGACATCGGGGCGTTTGAAAACACGAATGCAGTTTTGTCCTTTGGTGCGCTGGAAACCACAGACCCACTTTGTGCATTTGAAGCCTCAGGAGCGATTGCTGTCAATGCTGCTGGCGGTGCCGGCGGCACCATCTCCTACAGTATTGACGGAATCAATTTTGGGAGTACAAGCCTTTTCGAAAATCTTTCCGCCGGTACTTATGCAGTTTCTATCACGGAAGACGCGCTCGGATGTACCATTACCCAAGCTGTCACCCTTACGGAACCCCCCGCATTGCGTTTCACCACCGCACCACCGACATCACCAACTTGTGTGGGAGGTGACGATGGCAGGTTGGCTGGAAGTGTATCGGGAGGGGTGTCACCCTATCAATTGAGTTTGGATGGAGGATCCACCTTTGTGACCGGACAAGTTACCGGGTCGTATCAAATTAGCAACCTATCCAGTGGCCAGTATGATGTGACAGTGGTGGATGCGACGGGCTGCAGCACTTTCATTACGGAGACGATTTCTGAACCAGACCCACCCCTGCCACCACTGGTATCAACCAGCGTATATGCTACCACGTATGGCACCCCATTATTGGGGGGATGGACCTTTGACTTCAATTCAGTGGACCTGGTTTCTACCCATTTCTATCTCAACAATGTTCAAGGCTCAGGATTATTTTTCGAGCAGAATGCGGTAAACGGAGAGCTCTTTTTGGCAGCCAGCGACCTCGGCGATCTGACTTTCAATGCGGTTGGCGTAGGGGTGATCACGTTTGATGTGCAATCTGCAACCGATGACAATCTCACGGATGCCTGCCTGAGTGGGAATCCAGTTAGCATTACGGTAAATACCCTCGCGGCTACACTTACCGTGGAAGCTGATGATGTGATTAAGATTTATGGAGCACCCAATCCTGACCTTACCTTTTCTTACGATGGTTTTGTCAATGGCGAGGATGAAACCGTCCTGGAAACCGTACCCACAGTGCAGACAAATGCGGATGAAACTTCCATCGTGGGTTCGTATGACATTGTGCCGTCTGGTGGAATTGACGACAACTATACCTTTTCGTATGTAACCGGCAACTTATTCATTTCGGAAGCTGACCTTTTCATCACTCCAAACGACAAGCAGACTACTTTTGGAGTCATCCCTACCCTGGATGGAGTGATTCTGGGGCTGGTCAATGAAGATGGAATCACTGCGACGTACAGTACAAATGCCACCACTTCCAGCGACGTGGGGACCTACCAGATCACAGCTACGGCCGTTGATCCAAACACCCGATTGGCTAATTATGAACTTACCTTGAACCAGGGCACCTTGACGATCAACAAAGCGGACCAGCAGCTCACCTTTCCTGTCGTATCAG
>CAZQDI010000215.1:0-5746 GCA_964591785.1 uncultured Roseivirgaceae bacterium | reverse complement strand
AAATTCAACTTCCTGGGATCAACATTGCCGAAGGATCGGTTGTAGTTAATGCTGGAGGGCAACTTTTGACGGAAGGGCTGGATTATCGAGTGGACTACAATCTCGGATCCGTAACCATATTGAATGACGGAATATTAGCATCCGGAAAAACAATTAATGTTGGATATGAAAAAGCTGATCTTTTCAACTTTCAAACAAGGACACTGACCGGAGCACGATTCGATTATAGATTCAATGACAACTTCAACATCGGAGCCACAGTGCTACACCTGAATGAACGTCCGGGAGGGATTAGCAGATTTGCCATTGGTAATGAGCCAACTGCCAATACCAAATATGGATTTGATATCAACTACCAGAGTGATTCCAGGCTACTGACCAAAATGGTTGATGCGTTGCCGTTGGTCAGTACAAAAGAACCTTCTACCATTACCTTCAATGCGGAATTTGCTCAATTGATCCCAGGTACAAGTAACAAAGTCAATGGAGAAGGAACCTCGTACATCGATGACTTTGAAAATGCGGTGACACCCATCAACATCGGAGGATGGCAATCATGGCGGCTTTCTTCCACTCCCTCAGTGTTTCAAGATGCCTCAACCACCGGCCTTGAGAATCGATTTAATGCAGCAAAGATTGCATGGTACACTGTAGACAATAGCATTTTCTATCGAGCTGGAGGCAACAATCGGCCAGATAATATTACGGATGAGGATCTTACAAATCACTATGAAAGACCAGTCCTGCCACAGGAAATTTTTCGTCAAAGAGACCAGACGTTGGTGAACTTTAACGAACCAATTTTTGACATTGCCTATTTCCCGACCGAAAGGGGGCAGTACAATTACGACCCAAACTTTGTTACCAACAAAGATGACAACCGAGCGGGGCTTCACTGGGGAGGTATTACCAGAGCAATTACCAATGAAACGAACTTCGAAGAAAACAATATTGAATACCTGGAATTTTGGCTATTGGATCCTTTTATCCCTGAGAACGTTGCCGGAGAGCGTGCTCGGATCAAAGATGGAAATGAGAATGATTTTGCAGAAAATGACGAGGATGGCGGTGTTTTAGTATTCAATCTTGGGGAAGTTTCAGAGGATATATTACCTGACGATCGCCACGCATTTGAGCAAGGCTTGCCACAAGACGGCGCACCCGCCAGTGAAGCAGACTTTTCTGCCTGGGGTCGAATTACTGAAGATCAGTATTTGACTGATTTTTTTGAGAATACGGCAGGTGCCAGGGAAAATCAAGACATTGGGCTCGACGGACTGACTGACCGAAGAGGCAACGGAGACAATGATGAGTTAAGATTTTTGCAAAATCAACGCCCTGACTTAGCAGCAGGATTTAGTCAGTTAGATGATGTGGCTGCAGACAACTTCACCTATATTCTTGACCCAATTTATGACCAACAAGATGATTCTGACATCATCAGACGATACAAAGACTGGAATGGTATGGAACAGAATTCTCAGACGGAACCAATTGGTAATAACATTCCTGCCTCAACCAATGTCCCCGACAAGGAGGACTTGAACAACAATAAGGAAGTTTCCAATACAGAAAGATACCGGGAGTATCAGGTCCGGTTGGCTCCTGGCACAAACACAGCTGGGGGGAATTTGAGAGAAAATGAATTTATCATCGATCAGATCAATGGGGGTGACGGAGAGTCGACCTGGTACCTTTTCAGAATACCACTTAGAACATCAGGTATCAACAGGAATGGATTTAGCGATGATGATTTTCAAACCATTCGATTTTTGCGAATGTATATGACGGGGTTCGATCGACCTGTGGTTTTGAGAATGGCGCAGATGCGAATAGTAGGTTCACAGTGGATTAAATACGATCAAAGTCTCAATGAACCAGGTCTAAACGAAATACCTAACTCAGATCCTACTGATTTTGACATTTCTGTCGTGAGTATAGAAGACAACAGCACCGATGATGCTGGCGGTATCAGATACGTTCTCCCACCTGGTCTGGATCGGGATATTGACAATACTACGGCGCTCAATAGAAGGATTAATGAGCAGTCGCTCCAAATCTGTGTTGAAGATTTGGCAGACAAAGATTCGAGAGCCGTTTACAAGCCTAATCTCAATTATGACCTCATAAACTATGGTCGCATGAAGATGTTTTTTCATGCTGAAGCCAATGGGGATATGTTGATGGACAACGACGTGAATGCTTTTGTACGGCTCGGAACCGATGAAGATGAAAACTTCTATGAAATAGAATTCCCGTTGCTAGTTACGCCACCTAACATTAGCGGTAGCGAAGACGACATAAGAAGACAGGTCTGGCCGCTAGAAAATGAATTGGATGTGTCGATCAAAGAATTGATTGGCATCAAAGCAGAACGAACACGTGCAGGGCTAGCCGAGACTGCGCCATATTCGACTGAGTCTAACGATGGCAGGTATACATTCTCCATTGTAGGTAGACCTGACATTAGTGCGATTCAAGTGTTAATGATCGGGGTTAGAAACCCTGGTGATGAAAGCACCTCTCCAAAGTCAGTTTGTGTTTGGGCAAATGAATTTAGAGTGACCGACTTTGACTCCAACGCAGGATGGGCGGCTAATGCTAGACTCAATACCAAACTGGCTGATTTAGGTACCATTTCAGCTTCAACGCGATATACTTCAATAGGATTTGGGACGATTCAGCAAAGGATTTCAGAAAGAACTCGGGCAGAGACTACTCAATACGATATTTCCGCAAATATCAATTTGGAGAAATTCATGCGACCAGATAAAACAGGATTGAAAATACCCATGTTTGTGAGTTATGAGAAGACAAGAGTGACTCCGCAGTTTGATCCATTGGATCCAGATGTGCCACTTGAGGCTTCGCTGGAAAGTTTTGACAATGATGCAGAACGTGAAGCCTATCGAAGGATCGTCGAAGATCGAACGACAAGTAGAAGTCTGAACTTTACGAACGTAAGGAAAGAAAAGGTAAACCCGGAAGCAAAAAGGAGAGTCTACGACATCGAAAACTTTTCCTTCAGTTATGCATATAGTGATCGAGTGACCAGTAATGTTAACACACAGAGGCTATTAAACAAGACAGTTTCGGGAGGTATTACTTACAATTATTCTCCTTCTACAGTAAGTTTCGAACCTTTTGGCAAAACAGAAAAACTATCAAGCCCTTACTTAGCATTAATCAAAGATTTCAATGTTTCCCCATTGCCTTCCAATTTTTCCTTTTCAGCAAATCTTAGGCGAGATTTTAGACTTACGAGGTACTATGACAACGATTTACAACCTTTGGATCCAATTTACGAGCGCTTGTTTACGTTCGTACGGAACTATGGCTTTCGCTGGGATTTTACTAAAAGTTTAGGCCTAACCTACAACGCCACAGCCAATGCGGTCATTGACGAACCCGAAATAAATATTGAAGGAGACATCGACACGCCATCCGAACGCAGGTTCATTTTTGATCAGATTCTCAATCTGGGCAGGATGAAGAATTTTAACCAAGACATTTCAGTAAACTATACGTTGCCATTGGATAAGCTGCCATTTACAGATTGGATCTCTTCCGATGCTAGATTTTCGGTAGGTTATAAGTGGGTTGCCGGTGCGATCGAGCAAGGCTTCGGAAATCGGAATGTTTCGAACCCCAGCAATCCGGCCGACTCAATAGATCTCTATTTTGGAAATTTCATCAGCAACCAACGTACGACTGGGCTGAACGCACGACTGGATATGACAAAGCTTTACAACAAAGTCACTTTTCTAAAGAATGCCAACCAACCTCCTGGAAGGGATGAAAAAGTTAGTGCCGGCAACCAATTTTTAAAGTTTCTCATGATGCTGCAGTCAGTCAATGGCACGTATACCATTAATGAAAGTACATCACTCCCTGGCTTCAAGAACAACGCCTTTCTATTTGGTTTAGACAGCACTTTTACTAAGCCAGGAATCTCGTTTATACTGGGAGACCAGGACCCCGGCATTAGAAACAAAGCAGCCAGAAATGGTTGGCTTGTGGAGAACGAAAACCTCAACTCACCATTTCAGCAGACTTATGGAACAGACTTGGATATACAAGCAGATCTCCAGCCAGCTAAGGATTTGAGAGTTCAGCTCACGTGGAATAGGGGCATCAACAATCAGTATCAGGAAATATTTCGATTCAGAGAAAAACTGAATGATGGGACCGCTGCTTTTGAAACACTGACACCCTCGAGATCCGGAAGATACTCTACTTCTTTCCTGACGATCGGCACTGCCTTCGAAAGAAGTTCGGATAACAACTTCTCAAAAGCATTTGATGAGTTTCAGCAAAATATTGAAATCATACGAAACAGGCTCAACCAAACCAATGAGTTTGTGTTAGAAACAGGCAATCAATACGATACACTCGCTCAGGATGTGCTGATTCCGGCATTTCGTGCAGCATACTCGGGACAAGACGCGACTTCGATAGCGCTTACGCCCTTTCCGCGTACGCCTCTTCCCAATTGGCGATTCGACTACACAGGATTAACCAGCATTCCAGCATTAGCCGAAATCTTCTCATCATTTACGATCTCTCATGGTTACAATTCAACCTATGACGTTTCCAATTTCACAAATGCCCTGAATTATGAAGAAGACGTCATCGGCCTTCAGAATGATATTTTGAACTATCAACAGGCGGCCGATACCCTAGACAATGGTCAACTTGTGCCTGTCTACATCATTAACCAAGTGGTGATCTCAGAACAGTTTGTTCCGTTGATTGGCTTCAATATCAGGACACAGAATAATATTTCCACTCGAATAGAATTCAGGAAAAGTAGGAATCTATCCCTTCAGCTGTCCAATGCCCAAGTCACTGAAACCCGAAACAACGATGTAACGATCGATTTTGGTTATTCAAAGGTAGGCTGGAAGTTGCCCTTCCGTTGGCAGGGAAGAACCGTGACGCTTAAAAATGATATTACTTTTCGGATCGCAGGGTCAGTGCGAGATTCAAAGACCATCCAGCGAAGGATTTTTGGAGAAAGTGAGATTACCAACGGGAACTTTAGTTACCAGTTTAGGCCAACAATTACCTATAAGATCAACAACCAACTTGATTTTACCTTTTACCTTGAACGCAATGTAAACGAACCTCGATTCGGTAACTCCTTTAGAAGGTCCACCACTGCAGGAGGATTTCAACTAAGATTTAGTCTTTCTCAGTAATTCAGGTTCAAAGCAAAAGCTTATTTTTGACTTCTTATTTCAACTATTAACCACAACATGAATATACCATCAGAATTACTTTACACGAAAGATCACGAATGGGTGAGAATAGAAGGTGATGTCGCAACGGTAGGAATAACCGATTTCGCGCAGGGAGAACTAGGTGATATTGTTTACGTCGAAGTTGAAACGGAAGGAGAAACCATTGAGGTTGGGGAAGTCTTTGGAACCGTCGAGGCAGTAAAAACGGTATCAGATTTGTTTATGCCTGTTTCTGGAGAAGTCGTAGAATTTAATTCAGAACTGGAGAGTAATCCGGAAATTGTGAACACAGATCCGTATGGAGAAGGATGGATGATCAAAATCAGGTTTGATGATAAGGATGGTTTACTTACCTCTGAAGAGTACGCCGCAGAGATCGGCAACTGATCTTTGGAATGTTTTTTGCTTGTTAGATAGAAACTAATGGCTCTTCTGGTAATTAATTATCGAAGAGTATATATTTGATGTTCAACTCCTAAAAAAGGAAAAAATGGAACCGAAAA
>CAZQDI010000214.1:0-5752 GCA_964591785.1 uncultured Roseivirgaceae bacterium | reverse complement strand
TCACCACAATTCAACATTGGCAAAGTGATTGATATGGGCACGGTTCAACCCCTGTCGGAAGAGGTCATCAACGCATACAATGCACCTTTTCCCGACGAAGATCACAAAGCTGCAGCTCGGATCTTTCCCATGCTTGTTCCAATCGATCCTAAAGATCCTGAAGCCCTGAACAATCAAAAAGCGTGGGCCAAACTGCAGCAATGGGAAAAACCTTTTCTAACCTTATTTGGTGATGGTGACGCAATTATGTTGGGTGCCGAAAAAGCTTTTCAGAAACTAATCCCGGGTGCGAAAGGTCAGAAACATGCAATCTTGCAAGGAGGCCACTTCTTGCAGGAAGAAAAAGGTGAAGAACTGGCTCATCATGTGATACAGTTCTATCTGGATAATAGTTTAGAATAATCGGTCCTTGATCAAATTCTTTTTCGTAATAGTAGAAGCAGTCAGGAATCCAGCAAATAATGCGCCTGCCACTCCGGCAGTGACGATGTCCTGACCGGTCAGGTAAAAGTTTTTGATCGGGGTCCTGGGTTGCAGGAATCGCTGATCATATCGTTCAGGATTATGATCGATGCCATATAATTCACCTCGGTCATAGTTCATAAAATGCTTGGTGGTGACTGGACTGGATAACTCATAGTGATCGATGTTGCCTTTAGCCTTGGGCACTTTTTGATACAATATCTCCAGCAATCGCTGCGCAAACTTCTCTTTTAGGTCTTCATAGGATTCACCACGTTTTTTCCAACGTGTTTCCTCCCATTCCTTGAATAAATCAAAGGGCATCACCGTAATGATGTCGATGGTGCTTCTTCCAGGATACCGTTCGTTCCAGGTTGGGTCCTTTGCAGCAGGGAAGGAAATATAAACGACTGGAAACGGCGCATCCAGATCCTTTTCATAGCGCTCGACGCAGCCGTCGTGATCCAGATCATCCGGATAGATCCAATAGTTTGCTTTCGGAAGTTCCAACTCCTCCGGAGTGCCCTTCAACCCGATGTAGAGGCAGGCATGTGCGGCCGACGGATTGACTTGCTCCAGTTGAGCTTTCAGACCATGTTTTAGCAAGGTCGCTTCAGGTAGCAGCTTCGTATAAGTGTTGACAATCCCCGTTCCGCTGATCACGAGTTCGCTGCCTATCTCTTTGCCATCCATCATTCGAACACCTTTAGCCTGATTATTTTCAATCAATACCTCTGCGACTTCTGCATTTGTCAGAATGGTGCCACCTCCTTTTTCTATGATGGGATCAACCGTTTCAACAATTCGGGAAGAACCACCAATCGGAAAACTTCCACCTCCAAAGTAGTGTTTTGAGATTGAAGTGTGCATCACAAAGCTGCTTTTTGCCGGTGGCAAGCCGTAGTCCCCGTACTGGCCGGTCAATACCTTGATCAGCTCCTTGTTTGACGTCAACTCTTGCAAAACAGACAAGGTGGATCGTGAAGCATATTTCAGGTAGCCTTTTCTCATTTGCTTCCCGGTAAGTTTTTGCAAATACCCAGGCATAGCCTTTTCAGCATAGAATTGTCTGCTTGCTTTGGAAACTTCAAATACTAGGTCCACATACCGATCGATGGCTTCTTCCTCCCCGGGGAAATAGCCTTTCATGGCATTTTTCCAGTTCTCAACTCCTTTGGGAAAATCATATGTCTTATTCCCAATGACGATGCGATCGTATACTTCTCCCATATCAGCCCACTTGAGTTCGCCGTCGGAGACATAGTCAAACATTCGCTTCAGGACTCCCTGCTCCTTATTTACCTCCCCTATATAGTGTATGCCCACATCCCACTCATATCCCCTGCGCTTAAATACATGGGTATAACCACCCGCAGTGTAGTGACGCTCCAATACCAATACGCTTTTCCCTTCTTTTGAGAGACAGGCTGCAGCAGCCAGACAACCCATTCCTGATCCTATCAGGATGACGTCGTAGTGATCTGAAAGTTCATGTTTCTGTTTGTAGGATTGAATCATAGGGCTCCAGGTTAAGTCATCTCAAAATAGGTAATTTCAATCATAATATTGGACATCAAGAGGAAAGAACCGTAGGCTTCTTCCATCCGTCGGCTCTTTTTGATACTTTACCACCATGAAATACATCTCCATCAACCTCTATCGAAAAATGGTCGACTGGGCAATCGCTGAGGGCATGCATCGAGATGATTTTGTGAATCTACCCCTACCCCTCAGCGAGATGACACATCTATCAGCTATCCCTGCTGATCATTTTTTTAGCCTGCATGAATTCCTGGATGAACGACTCGGCCCCGGATTTGCCATCCGTGTAGGGCAACAAATGAAAATTGAAGATTATGGAGTACTGGGTTTATCCTGGCGGACTTGTTCATGGGCTGGAGAAATCTTTGCACGCAGTGAACGTTACTTCAAAATGCTCTCCAACACGTATGTTTTCAAAGTGGAAAAAGGGGCAGAAACGTCCACCGTATACCTGTTTCGTGAACCCCATCGCAGAGGACTGGAATTATCGAATGAAGCCACAATATCTGCGACAGTGGTGGTACTCAAAGCAATGACGGAAAAGGACATCATGCCCAAAACGGTAACCTTCCAACATGATCCACCCAACGAACTTGACAGCTACCATCGAGCATTTCAGTGCCCGATTCTTTTCAATCAGCCTCACTACTCCATAACGTACCTCACCAAAGATCTGGAAACCAGAACGGCTAAGGCCGATGAACAGATCAACCAGTTTCTGTTGGAGCGAGTGGATGAAGAAACAAAAGGACTGGAATTCAATGCAACCAAACTAGCTGTTGATGTGGAGGAACTTATTAAAAATGCACTGCCTAGTGGGATCCCCGGAGTAACCCAAATTGCGGATCACCTGGGCATGAGCAACCGAACACTTACCAGACGGCTTGGAGAGAATGGCGTTTCATTTCGCGACTTGATTCAAAAAGTCCAGGCAGAGGTGACCAAGTCCTTATTGAAGGATACCTCAAGAAGTGTAGCAGAAATTGCCTTTGAAGCAGGCTTCTCGGAACAGAGTGCTTTCAACCGAGCCTTCAAAAGATGGACCGGAAAATCACCAGTCGACTATCGAAAATCATAGATAAGACATGTTTGGTCCATCTGAACCGCACCTTTCTTAACTTACACGGTACTCTTACCATGAATGAAAGACCTGCAGCATATTTCGTTTGACCGCACCAAGAACCCAGGAATTGAGTTCGACTTGTTCCCGCTTGAGCGCATCCTATCCTTTAAAGACCTCGATCACAATCCCGCCAACCCACACCGCGTGGACTTTTATGTCATGCTTTTCATTACCGAAGGAACTGGCAAGCACACCATTGATTTTATCGACCATCCATGTCAGAAAGGGTCCGTTGTGACGGTTCGGAAAAACCAGATCCACCAGTTTCATTCTTCAGGGATTCAAGGCTACTTGCTCATTTTTACCGAAGAATTCATGGTCAGCTATTTGGAAAAAGAAGAAGCCAACAAAATTGTCAAGGTCTTCAACGAATTACTGAATCCACAAGCTACAGTCCTCTCCGCCATCCAATACAGTGAACTGCACACCTTGATCCTACAAATGCAACATGAATTTTCGCATGCAATTGATGAGCACTCGTCCAGCATCATCCGAAACCTGCTGCAGGCCTTTATGAGCAAATTGTACCGAATCAGAATGAATGAAACCAAAGATCGAAACGACCATAAGTACATGCATCAATTTCTTCGGTTTCAAGAACTTGTTGAAGAAAAATGTATGCAGCAGAGGTCAGTAGCTTACTACGCCGGTCAGCTTAATGTGACTCCACGCACCTTGAACAACATCACCCGCAATATTATTGAGAAATCCTCCAAATCGTTCATTGATGAGGTACTAACACTCCAAATAAAGCGCAAACTCATCAACACCAACCTCACCATAAAGGAAATCGCCTACCAATCCGGTTTTGATGAGCCCACCAACCTTTTTAAGTTCTTTAGAAAATTTACCGGCCAGACTCCAGAGTCATTCAGGTCATCCTATACGACACTCAATTGAACGTACTTTCCGATTTGTACACTACAAATGCGGATTCTCACCTTTCCTGAATTTTTCTGGCCGCTGAATTTTGAGTTTTCAAATTTTAAGCTAAACCAAATGAAAGCAATACTGATCTTATTCTCATTCGCCCTATTGATTGGCTGTCAGCAAACGAACTCCCAAAATGGAGCAACGATAGTACTGGAGGTAACAACTTTCAAATTAAACACAACCGCCAATCCCGCGGTTTTTAACGAACTGGATGCAACCATTGAAGCGACCTTCACAAGCAAACAGCCTGGATACATTCACAGACAAAGTGGCGTCACTGAGCAAGGAGACTACCTTGTTCTGGTTTACTGGAAATCGGTGGAGAGTGCACAGGCCTCCATGCAAAAGTTCATGGGTGATGAATCGGTGGCCGACTACGCCGGTATGATCGACCCCTCAACGATGCAGATGGCACGATATTCCGTGGGAGATGGATTTGACAACGAAAACACCAGTTTTGTGGAAGTCATGTCATTCAACCCTTCCGCAGAAATAGACCTGAAACACTTCAGCAAAACCAACAAAAAAGTCGAAACAGACTTCACCTCGAAGCAACAGGGTTTTTTGCAACGTCTTACCGGCATTGCCGAGGACAACACCCAGCTGGTCGTTGTCTACTGGGATACTAAAATAAATTCCGATGCAGCACTACAGCCTTTCATGAATAGCGAAATCGCGAACGAATTCATGGGGATGATCGATCAAGAATCGATTCAAATGGGACGTTATCAATTTCTTTCTGCCCTTGAGGCTGCCACAGAGATAAGCCACAAAGACAAGGTTGTTGCTCTACTCAATAGTTTCAATACAGGTGATCAGACTCCAATCTCCTACATAAACCCTGAAAAATACATTCAGCATAATCTGGCCGTGGGTGATGGACTGGCCGCATTTGGGGAAGTCATGCAACATGCGCCACCGCAAGGGTTCAAAGCTAATGTACTTCGGGCCTTCCAGGATGGAGACTATGTTTTCACCCACACAGCGTATGATTTCTTTGGCCCGAAAGCAGCCTTTGATGTCTTCAGATTCGAAGATGGATTAATTGTCGAGCACTGGGACAACCTGATCGAAATGCAGCCAGCAAACCCAAGCGGAAGGACACAATTTGATGGAGCCACCGAATTGACGGACCATGACAAAACAGAGATCAACAAAAAGACTGTGGAGGATTTCATTGAGACAATTCTTCTCCGGGGGGAAATGGATAAGGTAACCACCTTCATCAACCCTGAAAAATACCTACAGCATAACCCGGCAGTAGCCGATGGATTGGAAGGTTTTGGGGAAACTATGAGGTATTTTGCTGAAAATGGTCTGGTGATGGAATACACCAAGCTGCATAAAGTTCTTGGTCAAGGCAATTTTGTATTGGCAATGAGCGAGGGGAAATTTGGAAAAGGTGAACATACGGCCTTTTATGATCTCTTTCGACTGGAAGACGGGTTGATCGTAGAGCATTGGGATGTGATTGAATCCATTCCAGCACCCTCCGAATGGAAAAACCAAAACGGCAAATTTTAATTTCACGACAATAAACACGAAGCATCATGAGTAAGAAATTAGCCAACGCAAAAGCATTGTACCTGGAAGGTATCCGGGATGGAAATGCAAGAGAAGCCGTAACCAAGTACACTGGGGAACGCTACACGCAGCATAGCACAGGGGTACGGGATGGGATCGAAGGATTCG
>CAZQDI010000213.1:0-5794 GCA_964591785.1 uncultured Roseivirgaceae bacterium | reverse complement strand
CGTAAGCTGTGACCTTGCCCCCAGCTTCCCGCATGATCACAATCCCTGCCGTCATGTCCCAAGGACTCAGACCCCGCTCCCAATAACCATCAAATCTACCGCAAGCAGTATAAACCAAGTCCAAGGCAGCGGAACCGCTACGGCGTACTCCTTGGGTGAGGTGGGTTAGATAACAAAATTCGGCGTAGTTATTATCGTTGGTTTCTCGGCGATCGTAAGCAAAGCCTGTGACTAGAAGCGTGTCTGGTAATTCTTTTGTTTGGGACACAGCGATCGCTTTACCGTTACAAGTTGCACCATGTCCTGTAGCAGCCCGAAATAGTTCATCGCGAAACGGATCGTAAACCACCCCCACCTGGGGAACTCCATCCACCATCAAACCAATAGAAACCGCCGACATGGGATAGCCATGAGCATAATTGGTTGTGCCATCGAGGGGATCGATCGCCCAAAGATATTTACTATCGTTACCTCCCAGAGTGCCCGACTCTTCTGCCAAAATCTGATGTTCGGGGAGCTTATCGAGCAAGATCTTCAAAATCTCGGCTTCGGCTGCTTTGTCAGCTTCAGTAACTAAGTCCCCTGGACGACCTTTACTTTGAATACTTTGCAAATTGCAAAATTTATCAGCTAAAACTTTACCTGCTGCGATCGCTGCATCGGTAGAAATGTCTAGAAAAGTCAACAGTTTTTGAGTCATTGTAGTATTGCTGGCGCGATCTCAGAATAAAAGCTATTTTGGATGGAACAGTTGTTAGTTTACTGTTTTTAGACCTTTAAGACTAATTTTATATGTGGGAGATTAAGCGTGGTAGGTTGGTTTCTGTAGAAAAGGAACCAATTGAATCAGGTTATGTTCATAAAGATCAATTACTCCATTTAGAAACAACGGGAATTTGCGAATCTTTAGCTATTTTTTGCCCTGATAATGTCAGGATAACTAAACTACCTTGGCAAAAATACTACACGATCGATACTCGTGATTGGGTACTAAGAGTGATCAAGCTTGATGGGATGGCTATGACCATTGCACCTTTGACTCTCAAGAAGATTTCTACTGTACAAGAACTCTACAAGAACATTACAAATAGAGAACGAAAAATAGTTACTAATAATGACAACTTACTTCAACAAGCTCTATTGTTTCCTAATATCGACCCTGATTATTCTTGATAGCTAGTTAAGATCGATGCTGAGTAAGCTTCAAGAAGCGATCGCTTTATTTGTCAAAAATTTGGGGCTATTTAGTCAGATTATTCTTACTGTTTGGCTACCAGGTTCTTTATTGATCGTGTTTTTGCGCTACTTTGTGATTCCCATTACTGCTGGGGAAGATCAAATGACAATGTTTGTCCAGGAAATTAGGATATCAAGCTTCTTAGAATCATTAGTCAGTCCTCTTTATGGTGGGGCGATAATCTCTGCTTTAGCAAAAATCAAGCAGCTAGAAGTTCCCACTTACCAACAAGTAATGCGACATGCAGCTAGCAGAAGTTTAAAATTATTTGCGACTCGTTTTAGCACTAGCCTAATGATTTTTCTGGGGTTGCTAGCTTTGATCGTCCCTGGAATTATTCTGATATTGCGCTACTATTTTATCGATCAAATTGTGGTTCTCGAAAATATCAACGGGAATAATGCCCGCCAAAGGAGTCGGCGCTTAACTAAAGGGCGTAAAGGTCAGATTTTCTGGGCTAGTCTAGTGGCTTGGATAGGGACTTTTGTGACTGTAGTAGCTTTGAGCATAGTTTTTCAGACTTTGATTTTAGAACCAATAAATCTTGGTCAAGGGTTTAATTTTATTTTTGATGTTGCATTTGAATGCCTTAACAAAATTATCTTTGGCTTTTTATATGTGGTGTCTTTTGTTTTTTACTGGGACAGTAGACGGGTCGATTACTACTCGCAAAGTTCTGAGGCTGATTTTTGAAGTGTAGCGATCGCCTAAAAGTATTAGAAAGCACTAAAGTATAAAAGTTGGCGAACAAGATTCAGTCAAATCAGTGAGGGCATCTAATTTTTCTAAAAGTACAATAGCGAACAAACAACTAATTAATCTAGCGCGATCGCACTATTTAGCCATAACTGGAGATCGCAGTAATTTACTAGATTTATAAACAAGTTGTTGCAGAAAATTTTTAGAGAAACGAATACCATGAGCGATTTTGGCTTTATCTACTATCTGTACGATTTTGCAAGTAAACAAACCAAAATAAACAAAACCACTAACCATCCCTCACAACTTTTAGCCGAATTACAATTAGCTGGCGATCGCAAATCAGAGCTGTTGTACTGGTATGAAAGCGAAACAGTATCCCAAGAAATTGATAAATTACACAGTCTTTATCAGCCGTATCTAATTGCTAAAGCCTGGTTTCAGCTACCTTTATCACTCTTGTTGGAGATTACGCAACAAGCCGAAATAGTTACTGGAATTTCTCGGCAAGCTAATAGTTCTGGTGTTGATTTACCATCAGTACCAAAATCTGACCCAGCCAAATCTAGAAGATCTAGGTCTAAGACCTTAGACAATTTACCTCAAGACGTCCAACAACTTATTACCGAAAACGCCCCTGAAACTAGCTCGGTTAGTAAAAAAGTTAGTCGGGGTCGCACATCTTATAAATGCTACTCTGCCCATAAGATCTATCTTGGCAAAATCAAAGGACGTCCTGATGCCAGATATTGGGAAACAGAAGCAGAGTCGGCAAAAAGTACTTCTTCGGGGATTTTATCCAGAATCGGTGTTGGGAAACTTAAATCTTTCTTCTCTTCAAGCAAAAAAAAGAGGAGATCTTACTCCTCCTCCAATGTTTAATTTTTAACTACCGAACTTACTAGTCGATTGAGCCAGTCAACACTTCTGTGGACAGTCTTTTGAAGCTTAACCTCTCATCTGCGACATCAACAAAAATTGTATCCCCTGATTGGTATTCTCCACGGAGAATTGATTTTGCTAGAGCAGTTTCCAAGTGTCTCTGGATTGCTCGTTTCAGAGGTCTGGCCCCGTATACAGGGTCGTAACCCAACTCGGCTAAATAGGCGATCGCAACTTCTGAGAGTTTCAGGGCTAGTTTTTGATCCGCCAGGCGTTTTTCCAGTCCTTGGATTTGTAGTTTAACGATGGGTGTTAGTTCCGCTTTGGTTAGACCGTGAAAGATAATGATTTCGTCGATCCGATTGAGAAATTCAGGACGGAAGTTATCCCGCATGGCTCCCATGACACGCGATCGCATTTCTTCGTAGTTAGCTTCACCAGTGACATCAAGAATATATTGCGAACCAATATTACTGGTCATAATCACAATCGTATTTTTGAAGTCTACAGTGCGTCCTTGAGAATCAGTCAAACGACCATCATCGAGGATTTGCAACATGATGTTAAAAACATCCCCGTGAGCCTTTTCAATCTCATCAAACAAGATTACTGAGTAGGGACGACGGCGAATCGCTTCGGTTAATTGTCCCCCTTCTTCGTAACCCACATACCCAGGAGGGGCACCTACCAGACGAGAAACTGCATGTTTTTCCATGTACTCGGACATATCGATGCGTACTAGAGCTTCTTCCGAATCAAAGAGAGTTTTGGCTAGAGCTTTGGCTAGCTCGGTTTTACCCACCCCAGTAGGCCCCAAGAAAATAAAGCTGGCAGTAGGACGATTTGGATCGGCTAGTCCCGCACGGGAACGTTGAACCGCATCAGCTACCGCAGTTACAGCTTCGTCTTGCCCGATAACCTTTTGGTGCAGTTCTTCTTCGAGATTGAGTAGTTTATCTTTTTCTGACTCGACTAACTTGTTGAGGGGAATCCCCGTCCATTTAGCAATAATTTCGGCAATGTCATTTTCGGTGACTTCTTCGCGGAGCATATTGTGTCCTGAAGACTGTTTTTCGGCTAGTTTGGCTTCGATTTCGGTGATTTGTCTTTGTAGGTCGGTTAGCTTGCCGTAGCGCAATTCCGCAGCTTTGTTGAGGTCGTAGTCTCGTTCTGCCTGCTGAATTTCGAGGTTGACGCGATCGCTTGCTTCTTTATAGTCGTTGAGCTTGTCGATGACTTCTTTTTCGGCTTGCCACTGGGCATTGAGTTCCGATTGTTCTTCTTTGAGGTTTGCTAGTTCCTTTTCGAGACGTTGCAATCTTTCTAGAGACAGGGCATCATTTTCTTTTTGCAAAGAAAGTTTTTCCATCTCTAGCTGAAGGATCTTGCGGTCTATTTCGTCTAGTTCCTCAGGTTTGGACGTGATTTCCATCTTCAATTTGGCAGCAGACTCATCTACTAAGTCAATTGCTTTATCTGGTAAGAAGCGATCGCTAATATAACGATTAGAAAGGGTGGCAGCAGCAACCAAAGCCGTATCGGCAATTTTGACCCCGTGATGGACTTCGTAGCGTTCTTTGAGTCCTCTGAGAATCGAGATGGTATCTACCACATTGGGTTCATCTACTAGTACAGATTGGAAGCGTCGCTCTAAAGCTGCATCTTTTTCGATGTATTTACGATATTCATCGAGAGTAGTTGCACCTATGCAACGTAGTTCTCCCCGAGCCAACATCGGCTTGAGCAAATTCCCCGCATCCATCGAGCCTTGAGTGGCCCCCGCACCGACAACGGTATGAATCTCATCGATAAAGAGAATTATCTGACCTTCGGATTCGGTAACTTCTTTGAGGACAGCTTTGAGTCTTTCTTCAAACTCACCGCGATATTTTGCCCCCGCGATCAACGCACCCATATCCAGAGCTACTAGCTTGCGATCGCGCAAAGACTCAGGGACATCACGATTGACAATTCTTTGCGCCAAGCCTTCAACGATCGCTGTTTTCCCAACCCCTGGTTCGCCAATCAGGACGGGGTTATTTTTGGTACGACGGGAAAGAATTTGGATTGTGCGACGGATTTCTTCATCCCTCCCAATGACAGGATCGAGTTTCCCAGCTTTAGCCAGTTCGGTTAGTTCTCTGCCATATTTTTCCAGAGCTTCGTATTTCCCTTCGGGATTTTGATCGGTTACTCGTTGATTGCCCCGCACTTGCTTGATAATCTCCTTTAGTTTTGCTTCGTTGAGTCCAAATTCTTGTAAGAGATTTTTGCCCAAACGGTTGTCTTTGGCGTATGCCAGCACGATATGTTCGACGGAGATGTATTCATCTTCGTAGTCTTGGCGATACTTATCTGCATTATCTAATAAAACATCCAAGCTTCGACCGAGATAAATCGAATCACCAGGATTTTTGACTTTGGGCTGAGAATTTATAAAGCGGTCAACGCGATCGCGTACTCGATTGACGCTGATATCTGCTTTGTTAAAGATGCTAGTGGCTAGTCCTTCTTCTTCTAGCAGGGCTTTGAGCAAATGTTCGCTTTCGATTTGCTGGTGGTTATTTTGTTTGGCAATATCGGTGGTTTTAACAACAGCTTGCCAAGCTTTTTCGGTGAATTTTTGGGGATTGGTTGGTTGCATATATTTTTTCTCCTAGTTGTTGATAGTTAATGGTTGATTGTCGCTAACCGACGATCTTAAGAGCTTCTGTATTGGTTATGAATAGTGGGGTTTGTTCTGTTGCTGCCATTGTAGCGAAGCTGACAGTTATGACTGGTATCGATAACTCTACTTAAACGCGATCGGTTTTCACAGAAGCAAACAAAAGATCCTAGATAGATATCTAGGCTACCTAAAAAACACCTCAATATAAGAATAAAATATTTTTAATTCACCTTATTAATTTGAGTAATGTTAGCCAAATTGCATTTGGATTCGGCATAACCTGTATTATCCTACCTAGTTTCTTCACG
>CAZQDI010000212.1:0-5924 GCA_964591785.1 uncultured Roseivirgaceae bacterium | reverse complement strand
TAGAGAAACTTTACGAGTACAATTATATATTAGTTTAGTTATATAATAAAATTTTATTATTAAATTATTTAAAAAAAATAGTTGAAAAGTTCAATATTAAACATCATGCTATGTTTGGTTGCATCATTTGGGTTCAGCCAAATTAGGTTCGAAGGGTCTCCAATACCTGTAGAAGCCATTAATTCGCCCTTTGGCCAGAATTATCTGGTACTTGATCCCTTATCAGGTGACATGGCGTTTACGGAGGAAAGCACTGGGAGTGGAGATGAAAATTTTGTGATTGAGTTGTCCTTAGACAGCTCACGAGTTTTTGCATTCAAAGACTGGCTTGCAACCAAAGGCATGGTAAGTCCGGTCGGATTTATAGATGGAAACTTACTTTATAGTCATGTGGTATTTGATAAGGGTGCATTCAGAGCTGTAATTATTAGCCAGAATATTGAAACCGGTAAACGTGAGAAAGTGGAAATCCCGTTTATGAAGAACAAATCACCTCTTCAGAGCGGTTCAATTTCCAACAATGGTAAGTATCTGCTAATGAGTATGGAATCGGGGAATACCTATGGAGTTGAAGATTTGTACGTAGCTAAGAGAAAGGCAGATGGTACCTGGGGCAGTTTTTTTAATCTTGGATCGGACATCAACACTAAATTTCAGGAAATCACACCTTTTTTGTCTGCTGATAATAAGACACTATTCTTTGCGACAAATGGAAGAGAAGGAGAGGGGAGCTATGATTTATTTTATTCGGTACGTCAGGATGACTCATGGAGAAGTTGGTCGGAGCCAGTTAATCTGGGTAAAAAAATCAATACTTCTGGCGCTGAAACCTCATTTGGATTTAGAGACGGAGAAGACTGGGCTTATTTTGTAAGTTCTAAGGATAGCGACGGGTATGGAGATATTCAGAAGATAAAAATCTACGAGGAGATTGACAAAGATACTGCTGTTGTAAAAGACGAAGTAGCAATGCTTTCCATAGAAGAAACGGCAGCGCCTTCAAATTCTACAGTTCTAAATGTTGTAGATGCAAATACCTATGAGTCCATTCCTGCCACGATGATCACCACTCTATCTAGAACAACTTCGGATCAGGGCCAATTTATATTGGATAGCATAAAGGGATTAGAAGTAGAAATTAAATCAAAAGGATTCTTACCCAAAAGAGTTTTGATCGATAGCACCTTTGAATCGGGAAAGAATGTTATTGCTTTGAATTCAATAGCAAAGGGTAATACCATTCAGCTCGATCATGTTTTGTTTCATCGAGGTACTGCTAACTTAATATCAGGCTCGGAAGATGAATTGGATTTAGTGGTGGAAGTCCTCAACGACAATCCTACGATTAAGATTTTACTGAAGGGCCATACAGACAATACAGGTGATCCTGTAAGAAATGTCAAATTGTCCGAAGCTCGGGTTAAGACCGTAAAGGCTTACATACTCTCGAAAGGGGTAAGCCCATATAGAGTTTCGGGCAAAGGATATGGAGGTAATCAGCCAATTGCAAGCAATGCATCAGAAGAGACCAGGAAGCTCAACAGGAGGGTGGAGTTTGAGGTAATTGAAGATTGAACGGGACGACAATATGCCCCAATCTTCCAGATTAAAAAGCTAATCTCTTTTTACTTCTTGGATTAAGGAAAAGCCACACATTGGTGCGACTTTTCCTTTGTAGTTAAGTTGGCATATACATCTTAATTGGAACTGACCCTTCTGGATTCTTCTTCCATTCCTGTTTTTCTTCTTCTTGCGCCTTTTACCTGACTATTCCCAAAGGAATAGCTAAAGTTGATGCGAATTTGTCTGCTTTCCCATCTACCCCCACCAGTCATTTGAAGAGCCCCAAAGGTACTTTCACCTCCCCATGGATTTGTTAGAAAGATATCACTAACAGAGACCTTTAAATTCCCTTTCTTTTGGAATAATTCCTTAGAAACTCCTGCAGACAAATCCCACTGGGAGTCCGTAGTCCAGTTTCCAGCCCAGATTGCCGGTGCATTGTACCACCCGGATAGCTCCACTTGTAAACCTTTCGGAAGTTGAAAAGTATTTTGTGCATACCCGTTCATAGAAACTACAGTCAAGTCGATGATATCTCCTTCTATATTGGCTGAGTTATGCAGTCGGTATCCAGTTGCTGTTGCATAGACACTCCACCACTTAGTGACAGAGAAAGGATAGCTAACTGTCAAGCCCAGGTTGCTTTGCTTTGCCAGGTTGACGAAGAACAGTCTTGATGCATTTTCTCTGTTCTCATCTGCCTGCGTAATCTGAGTGCTCACGTCATTGATCATTGTGTAATTGAGTGAAGTACTCAAGGTTCCTTTGAACGTATGTGTTAATCCATACGAATTCGAATATTGAGGCCTTAGAAATGGGTTCCCTTTACTAAAGCTCAATTCATCAAGTCTGAATTCAAATGGATTAAGGTCCTGGTAGTTTGGTCTGTCAATTCTTCTTGAATAACTGAGTCTTATGTTGTTGAACTTATTGATTGAGTAGGTGAATCCTGCCGAGGGGAAAAAGTCAAGATAATTTCTAATAACCGGCTCATCATTTTCAGAGTTTGGTTGAAGGCTAGTAAGGTCTCCTTCAGAATGAGTATGTTCCGCACGTAAACCCGCCATGAAATTGATCTTCTCACTGAGATTTTTTTGCCAGGAGATGTATGCTGCGTTGACTCTTTCTGTATAAACAAAGTTGTTGCTTTGTGTAGAGTCAAGAAGCTGCTCATCATTCTCAATGGTGAAGAAGTCGAAGGTGTTGTCTGTAGTAATGTTGGTCGACTTTAAGCCAAGCCCCAGTTGGCCACTTAGAAAACTTGTTTCAAAGTCTACTTTGGCTGTGTATATGTCAATGTTTGTGGGGGTAATAATGCTGAAAGTATTATTATTCAATTCCGTACTTCCATCCGTCAAAAAATAGACATTAGGTTGGAAGGAGCTGGTTCTATTTTCAAATCTTCCATAATCTAGATCAATGGATAACGACTTCCCATCACTAATTCGATAATCAAAATTGACATTGTAATTGGTGTTGTTGCGAGTACTTCTTTGATCATTGGTTGCTAACAGAAGACTGTCTACTACCATATCGCCAACTTCTGAAATTTCGGTATCTGATCTACTAAATGCATCATTTTCATTCCTGTTTCCACTTACCAGAAAACCTATGGTAATGTCATTGTTGATAAAGAAGTCGGTGCCGAAACGAAATCCATGATTTGTGCTTTCATTGATATCGTTGTTCATTTGGTCGAAAAAGGTGCCATTCTGATTTCTAGTCAGGAAAAATGAGTTTTCATTATCCCCTGTGAAGAGGCTATATGAACCAAAGGTGTTTAACTTCCTTGTACGATTATTAAGGTTTATTGAACCGTTGTACTTTGGGTTCAGCCCATATCGAAAACCGGCATTCACTGTCCCATTTGAGCCGAGGTTTTTGTCTTTTACCAATCTAATATTAATGATTCCCGCATTTCCTTCCGCGTCGTACTTTGCTGAAGGGTTGGTGATTATTTCAATGGCATCTACTTGGTCGGATTGTAAATTGTTTAAATAGGCTGCTAAGTCTTCTCCTCCAAGAGGCGACCTTTTACCATCGATATAGACTAAAACGCCACTTTTACCTTGAATGAGCAAGTTCTCATTATTATCCACAATCACTCCTGGCGATTTTCGCAGTAGTTCCAAGGCAGTATTTCCCTTGGCATTGATACTGCCTTCAACATTGAATACAGTCTTATCAGGCTGAACTTCGATAAGTTCTCGTTGTGTTTGGACAACTACCTCTTGCAGCTGTTCTGGGCTTGTGCTCATCACGAGTTCTGTGATTTTCTTTTCACCCTTTCCACTAAAGTAGAATGGGCTGGAGGTCACCTTATCATATCCAACAAAGCTGGATTCGATAAAGTAATTTCCTTCACTCACCTGAGGAAAAGAAAACTTTCCTTCAACATCAGAAATTTGCCCTTTAATCATGGTGCTGTCAGTAGCACCAAACAATACGACGGTTGCAAAGGAGACTTGTTGCTTCTCATCATCAATGATGCTCCCGGAGATGGTTCCTTGAGCCATCCCCTGAGAAGCAATCAATAGTAGTATTAGTCCGGTTAGAGTTATTTTGAGCCTTTTCATATTTAAACCATATGGCACATTAGATGCCATATTCGTTCCAGGCACTTGCAATAAGTGATAATCGGACTAAAATCGACTTAAATGACAGGGAGGGCAGTTTGAAGGGCGAAAGTAGTGTTTCTAGCGTATTATCAGCCTGTTCATAATTGGATGCAGTAATGTCCGCATATGAACAAATAACCTTCTTCTACCATTATCGTAGCTCCCTAATTTTTATGTTTCGGTAGGCAACTTGATTCCCATGATCTTGCAATGCCAGATGACCTGATCGGGAAATTCCAAAGCCTGGCCAATCTTTAAATCCAGAACTGGCCTTAAGTTTTTCCCATTCAGGTCCATGGACTGGAAATTGCATGATCTCTGTATTATTAAATAGGACAAGTCCCTCATTTTTACGATGATCGATTCGTATCAAATAATGATTCCACTGGTTGGCCGGTTTGCTCACAATCTTTGATGGTGCAATCACGTTAAACAGCGAACCCGCTCTTTGAATGTCACCTCTAGAATCTACATAGTCGGACCAGTTATCGTCAAGTACTTGTATTTCAGGCCCAGTTTCGTAAGTATGAACGTAGGTACTATCCTCTATAACTCCCCAGAAGATCCCCGAATTACCTTTCTCAGAGATCATCCATTCGATTGACAGTTCGAAGCTTGAATACTTTTTGTCGGTAACAAGGTCTGCATTGCTTGCCTCAGTACGGTTGGCAGGATCAAAAACCAATATACCATTATCTACATACCACCCATTGAAATTATCGGTGCCTTTCAGGTAAATGTGCCAACCTTCTAAATTTTCACCATTAAATATGGATACCCAACCCTCATGCTCTTTTTGACTGCAACTTATTGCCAGTAGACAGAGGGTAATTAATATGGAATTTTTCATCTTAGCAAGATAAATGATTTCCAACTTGCGTCGAATTCCATCTATTTCGCTCCTCCTTGTTCTTTTGACTTTTTGTCAGCAAAAAAAAGACCCTGAGAAGTTTGGTTTTAATAAACCTCAAAAAGCGGAGGTAACTAAGTTTTCAAGAATGATCACAGTGGCTAATAAAGGGGTCGGCCCAATTGAAACTATTTCACTAAGCCCAAAGATTGATACTATGAGAGTTAAGCGTGGGGTTAAAGTATACCATGAAAAGTGCACCGCTTGTCATCAGGTTGGAAGAACATTCATTGGCCCACCCCCAAATGGTATTCTACAAAGAAGGTCTCCAGAATGGATTATGAACTTACTACTTAATACAGAAGAGATGCTGCAGAAAGACTCAACGGCGAAGGGTTTATTTATGGAGTTTGATGGTCAGTTGATGACGAACCAGAATCTTTCAGAGTCCGAGGCCAGGGATATCCTGGAGTACTTTCGGACGTTGGATTAATGGGATTGTTGGATCCGCTGTGACGAAAAAAGGCTTAGCAAGACGAAAGAGGTGAACAAATAGAATCCCACGAGAAGATTCGAATTGTTGGTAGTTAGTAATTCTAAGTTGGGACTGATGTTTTGTATTTGTTTAAGTTGTTCTGAAATGATTCCATCAAAACCAATATATGCCATAAATATTGCGATGAGCATGACGTCTGCCATGGACCACTTCCCGGATTTCAAGACCATGAATGAAATGAAAGCACTCGATTTCAGTCGTTGATTCATAACATACAAAGCAGAGCAGATGAGTTTTGTGAGCGGAAACAAAACACTAAATGTTAACACTAAAAGGCCAACCAATAGAAGGTCTAATCGGTTCTGCAAAATCATGAGCTCCACAACCTGTAAAATAC
>CAZQDI010000211.1:0-5932 GCA_964591785.1 uncultured Roseivirgaceae bacterium | reverse complement strand
TTTTCAGCAAATTTCACCTTGGCAGAATGCCCTTCAATCAGCTTATTAATGGATTGATGGGCCTGACCTAACTCATCCTTTGACTTCACTTGCTGATATTCAGGCAACCGACCTTCAGCAAGCATACTAGTACTTTGATTAATCAGGTTAATGTTTCGTGTAATTCCTCTCACATGAACAGTCAATATATATGCACCGACGATTGATATGCTTGCAATCAGGATGATCATAATGAGAATGTTTACCCTTACTTTACGACCTACTTCATTTGATATTTCGTCCCCGATTCGACTTACAAACGGTATGAGCTTATGCACCGCAGTACGCAATCGACCGTGGGCCCCTTCGGTCTCGGACAAACCAATAGTCCGGGAAATTTCGACAACGCGCTGAAACAATTGCTGATATTCGTAAATCTTGCGAACAAGCTCATTTCTCTTCTCCGATACCTCCACGGCGTTCTTTAGGTGGTCTTCAAAATCTTTGACACCAGATTTGAATTTTTGCAAGTACTCAGGATCATTCCGAAGAAAGAAGTCCTTTTCATGCCTCCTTAACATCAGCAAATAATACCTGTCATAAATCGTCGGGTCATCCTCTACTACATGAATTTTATCCCTTAACTCACCAATCAACCCCCAATCCTTAAAACCCTTTAACTGAATCATTGACGCAAGTTCGTTGAAGGTGTTGGTGTATTCATTAATCAAATAACCGATGCTGTCATGGGCTGCTTCAGAGATCATACTTTCATTCAATAACAACTCAGAAAGACTATCAATTTGTTGAGAAGTCTGATTGAGTTGCTGTTTGTATAGGCTACGGCCTGTTTTGAGAAACTCCGCACTGAGATGTGCCCTGGCCATGAAATCCTTTTCATGCTTTCGCATCTGCAGCAGCTTTATTTGAATGCTTTGCACCGTATCTTTGTTAGCCTCATAGGTCCTGATGTTTGATATGCTGATATAGGTCCAGATACCAAAGATTGCAGTGAGAACATACGGGATAAGAAATTTCCCAATCAGACCTTTGAAAAGATTCATATAAAGCTAGTTGAAACCGTTATGTAAATATTGAACATATTAACAGCTTTTTTCAACTAACGTTATGTTAAATAATTGTTAATAACGTAAAATAACCATCCATGAACATTAAACTGAGTTATCAAGGAGATCAAGAATTTATTGGAGCCAATGAAAATGGGAATGAGGTAAATGTGGACATGAGAGCCACAGATCAAAAAGAAGGCTTGTCTCCGACTGAGTTACTTCTCTCGGCGTTGGCAGGCTGTGCAAGCGTTGAGGTGGTTTCCATGATTAAGAAGCGACGGAAAGAGTTTATCGACCTTAAGGTGGAAGTGGAAGGAGATCGAAGAGACGAGCACCCCAGAGGGTTCACAAAGATTCACTTAAAGTTTATGATCACCTCCTCTGACCTTTCTGAAGAAGAAGCGGAGCGGATTGTCCATTTATCAGCGACTAAATACTGCTCCGTGGCGGGATCCCTGAGTGCCGATCAAAGCCATTCGTTCGAAATTGTGAGACCATGAAAGACACACTCAATGTAGCTCTGGCTCAACTTGCTCCAATCTGGTTGAACAGAACGAAGACCATCGAGAAAGTTCGAGCCTACCTTGCAGATGCTGCCAGTGAAAAAGCGGATCTGGTCGTTTTCGGTGAAGCATTGCTCCCCGGGTATCCTTTTTGGCTAGATCGTACGAACGGTGCAGAATTTAATTCTCCTACTCAAAAAAAGATCCATTCGCACTACCTGCAACAGGCCGTAACCATCGAATCAGGTCACCTGGATTCCATCTGCAGCCTGGCAAAAGAAAAGTCAGTGGCTACCTATCTTGGCATCATCGAACGTCCACAAGATCGAGGGGGCCATAGCCTTTACTGCTCTATGGTGTTTATCAACAAGCAGGGCGAGATCAAGTCAGTGCACCGAAAACTGATGCCTACCTATGAAGAGCGACTTTCCTGGAGCCCTGGCGACGGTCACGGCTTAGTCACCCATGCATTGGACCCTTTTACTGTAGGGGGGCTCAATTGTTGGGAAAACTGGATGCCAATGGCAAGAGCCGCCATGTATGCGCAAGGTGAAAACCTTCATGTATCCATCTGGCCAGGGAATAAACGAAATACCGAACGTCTGATTCCTATGATTGCAGAGGAGTCCAGGTCTTATGTAATTGGAGTATCTGGCTTGTTTAGAATCCAGGATATTCCGGAAGACTTTCCTTTTGCCGAATTGATGAGAGCTAACACGGGTGAAACCCTCGCCAATGGGGGCTCTTGCCTGGCTGCTCCTGATGGAAGCTGGGTGGTGAAGCCTTTTATTGATGAGGAAAAGTTGGTTGTCACCGAGATCAACTACAAAAAAGTCCTTGAAGAAAGGCAAAACTTTGACCCATCTGGGCATTACTCAAGACCAGATGTACTTAAATTACACATCAACCGAGAGCGGCAATCGGTTATAGAATGATGTAAATGCGAATATTCATCCTCCTTGTTTCTTTGTCTTTCACCCAGCTTACGGCTCAGTCACCCGCTGAAGATAAGGTTCGTTTTAATTCTGCAGTAGATTGGCTTAACACCAAGCTGGATTATATCTACTACGATAACAATAAGGGTAACTGGTGGAACAATACCTTCTACATGAACGACAATAATGAAGTTACCATCAAACAGATTTCGTCAAAGACGCCACAAACTGCTAATATCAAAAACAAAAACTATACGATCAGAAAATTCAAAATAGAAGATATCAACCCTTATACCATTCAAATCAAGAAAGTAGATGAGTCAATGGGTCGGTTTGTCAAAGGACAGCTGCTAGAAATACACACTTTCTCAGAGAAAAAAAATATTCACAAAACGATCAATAACAGGAAAGCAACAAGCACTTCTTTTCTTCATCTTTCTTTTCCTACAGCGCTTACTGACACACTGGTAAACTACCCCGAGTTGGTGAAGGAAAAGCTCTATGAAGCTGTCATATCCACAACGATGGTTTATTCTTCAAACCCAGACTCAGACAAGGAAGCCATCATGCGTATTATGGAAGGAAATTTCAAATCGGAAAAAGATCAAAGTGAATGGATCAGCACCTCTATTTTTGGTAACACACTGAGAATGGAGGGAAAAAATAAAGTTTCATTTTTTGGCTATGACGAAAATAAGATGCTCTTCTACTTGAATACAATCAGTGCTGAAGGGGCCACCATAGATTATTTCAAAATCAAAGATGATATCCATCTCCTACTGGAAAACACGGAGAACCCTGAAAATATCATTTTCATTGAGACTAAAAATTCCTTTCGATTGAATGAAGATTGGTACTTCAGGCAGTAGCTCTGGTATTGAGAAAATCGCTGGCTTCTTCTTTGTACTTTCTTCCAAATGAATACTCCTGCCCTCCCACCAAGACATGTTCTCTATTAAATGAATCTATTTTATCTGCATTGATAATGAAAGAGCGATGGATTCGAACAAAACGTTCCGGCAGAATTTTGGCAAGTTCACTGATCCGCTGCTTGGTCACATAGGTCTCTGTATCACTATGAATTTTTACGTAATCCGCAAGGCTTTCAATAACCGCCAATTTGTCGATTTCGATGTTCAGATTTTTTCGATTAGATCGAATCATAATATACTCCTTCTGATTCCGCTCCTGTTTTGCTGCAAATTCTAAAAGTTGAACGGATTTCTTTTGGAACCCTTGCAGGATTTCAATAAATCCATTTACAAAAACGATCAAATACAGGATCACTGCTAGCAGATAGATGTTACTCGCGATATCACCCAAGTTTTCAATATTGAAGTCGGCCAGGATGACAAAGGAAAGCACCATCACCAGCATCTCCAGGTAAACAGAAATGATTAGTAGGTAAACAAAATACAAACCAAACCGCCACTTCTTTCCTTGAAGTAAATACTGCCCTACCAGTAGCCGGTTGAAAATCAGAGTAGTTCCCAGGACAATTGGGAACAGGAACGAAACAAAATAAAGGGACAGGATAAGTCCCCCCAGAGATCCACTGAAAAGAAGTGTAAGTACGACAAAGGATACCGACCAAAAAATGAGTTGCTTGCGCATGTTCATACTGCCAATTTCATCCAAAAAGCAGAAACTACATCCATTTTGTCGATAAACAACTTATTAACGACAGGATACAACCTTTCAATCGCCTCCCATCCTCACTTGTTTTGCTTCCATGATGTTTTACCATAAATTCAAAAAATTATGAGCTTATTTCAAATGGGTGGGGTTCTCTTCATGAGCATCCTCACCATATTACTAATTGGCGTACTGGTAGCTACAGTGCTCTTTTGGATAAAGAAAGAATCCAACTCAAAAGACCACAACCTGATTAAGTCCGTGGGACTTCTGGCATTGGTCATTGGTGTACTGGGGCAGATGATCGGGTTGTTCTCTGCTTTCGAGGCAATAGAACAAATGGGCAGTATTTCTCCGGAAATGCTGGCTGGCGGACTCAAAGTTTCGTCAATCACTACGATATATGGGTTGATCATCTACGTAGTATCTCTGCTTATTTGGATGATGAGCGGTAGGCTAAAGTCCTAGGAGGTCAATCAAGCTTGCAAAAATTATAGATCTGACAAAAAAAGCGGCACTTGGCCGCTTTTAGATCTTATCCTCATACTCATGGGGAATTCTACATACCGCCACCTCCTAAATTGAATGAGCTGTCAGGTGATCCCACAAAACACCTAGGAACTACGGGGAACATGTCAGTAATCACATAGAAGTAGGTGAAGGTTTCTCCACCGAGTGTAATGCTTCGGTCCACTCCATTACAAGCATCCAGATCACCAGTACCCGCCTGATACTCGTAATCATTGGTGTACTTCCCATTGTATTCTCCGCAAGGTTCCGTGTTCCCATCACCGGGACGATCGCCACTGATCAGACGATAACTAGACTCCAACAACTTAAGGTTGCCATCCTCGTCCGGTCCATATTTGTAGAGAATTGGGAAGCCGTCAGCTGCCCAACCAATCTGGACTGCTACCGTCGGAGTGGTGGTTCCATCTCCAAGCCCATCTTCGAGGGTATTGGCATATTCAATCATGTCTCCATGATAGTGATATGTTCCATCAGGCTGCACATGAGCTAAGGCACAATCTAATCCTACTACTTGTGTGTTGTTGGTAGGCTCAAACACCCAGTCCCAGTTGTACTCTCCATCATTATCACCTCCTGTAATGGTGAAGATAAAGGGCTCCGCTGGCGCTGGATCAATGGCTACTCCATTCAAGGCTACCCCAAAGCGTGTCTTAGGTCGGTTTTCTGCGGTTAAGATCGAAGAAGTATTAGCAGATTTGGATGGTGTTGCATCCATCTCATAGGTTTTGGCGTCACTATTCAACGTACCTGCCATCGGGTTCTGATTGCTGAAATCATGGTTGGGAATTCCATTCGTCGTAACCACTCTTACGTCTCCATTGACATTTTCGGCATAGGAGTTAGCCACAGTAGGAGACTCGTCGCAAGTGCCCGCAGTACTGGCAATGGAATTGTCATTGGAACACGTTTCACTTGTTGTTTCTGTCACTGACACCTCAAATTCATCCGTTACTGTGCCACCATCTGCATCCATGGCAGTTACCGTAACAATTGATGTTCCTAATCCTACTTCTGTGATGGTAAGTTCAGCTTTATCCACCGAGACTGTAACCACTGAAGTAGCTGAGCTTGTTGCACTGAATGTGAGCATCATGGTTTCAACATCAGAGAAAACATTGACCAAATCGATGGTTTCCGCACCAAAACCCTGGGCCAGACTTACGTCTGCAATTGGATTGCTCACTGTTGGAGGGTTGTTTGAGGCTGCACTTACCGACACCGTAAATTGGTCACTCACCGAGGCTCCATCATCATCTTCAGCCGTCACTGTAATGGTGGA
>CAZQDI010000210.1:0-5939 GCA_964591785.1 uncultured Roseivirgaceae bacterium | reverse complement strand
TTTATTCGAAAACAAAAACCTTCGCATTTTTTCTTTGGTTTCTTCCTTGTCTAGCCAGTATTCACGGCTATGGAAGCGCACATGTGGCCAGTTTTTCATGATGAGATGGAAATGTTGAAAACCATAGATCTGTTTTGGCGATAGTGCTTCATAGTAGCGCTCGTCGTCTGTGATGATTAGGCCCGTGTACGTACGGCCCTTTCTTACCGACAGATCTGCAAAAGGAAGTTCTTTTGCCAACGTAAATTCTTTGTACGTGTGAAAATCACTTTCTTGAAGTTTGTTTCTTAAGAACCAATCAACATGGTGATCATCGTACTTAGGTAAGTGCGGAGTCCATTGCTTTTGACTTACCTTCCACGCATAGTCCAGGTACTTTTTTAAGAGTTTGGGTCCGTCATTCTTGGTTTGGTCCGTGTTCAACTCATTGGGCATCAAACTGCTTACAACAATCACCTTTTCCCGGGCACGGGTAACCGCCACGTTGAGCCGATTTTCGCCGCCATCTGCATTCAGGCTTCCAAACTGGAGTCTAACCTGACCTTTAGCGTCTGCGGCATAGGTGATGCTGAATATGATCACATCCCGCTCGTCGCCTTGCACATTCTCGATATTTTTCACGAACAGGCTTTCTGGAATAAGGACCTTTTCTTCGATCGCCTTTTCTTCCAGCAGATCCTGAACGTGGGCTTGTTGTTTATAATTGAAGGTGACGATCCCAAGCTCCTTTTCGGGAGCGCTTTTGAGCAATTCAATGGTACATTGCACGACTTCATTTGCTTCGATTTCGTTGAGCCCATCTTTCCACACCCCATCAACCTTCTGGAACATGATCGCTGGATCTTTCTTGTTCACGTATTCAAAATCTGGAAGTAGCCTGAGCTTGCCCCCATAAAAGTGCTCGTTTGAAAAGTCAATCAGTTCCAGTGATTTGCTACGATAGTGTCCAGATAATTTGGTTTCAGGTAGATAGTGTTTTGCCAGATCTAAAAGTGAGTCAATGGAAAGTTCCGGCGTTTCATCGTCGTCTTCGTCCCACCGGACGCGGTAGAGATCGTTGGGTTGCAGCTGCATTGAATCACCGGTGATTACCACCTGTTTTCCACGAAACATGGCTGGAATGCCACGTTCGGCAAAACATTGCGATGCCTCATCAAAGACCACCAGATCAAAATGTTCCCTCATTGGGAAAATTGCCGATGCGCTTTCCGGAGAGCACATCCAGCATGGTAGCAGCGCAAACAATTCCTCTGAGAATTCTGAGATCACCCTTCTGATGGGCCAAATTCTTCTCTTTTTGGTCACCTGATGTTGGAGATCCCGATACGTAACCCGATTGTTGAGTCTGTTGAATTCCAGGTCCTCATAGGTCTTTTCTCTTGACTTAAGCAGCAGTATTTCCTTGCTTGCTTTTCTTTTCTCTGAAATTTTTTCTCTTAACTCCTCAGATAGTGCATGAAGTTTACCTGAGGAAACGTCACGCAGATAGGGATATTTTGATTCGATATGGTCAATCCAGGCGAGAGAAAGGCTATTTAGAAATACCGATAAAGCTTCTTCGGTTTGAGAGGTAATTTCGATGGTTTCATACAGTACCTTCTTCTCTTCAGTGGTCAGTGATTCCTTGAGCTTATGGTAGTCGGAGATGGCATCAAAATCTTTCGTTAGCAACCTTTCCAACTGCTTCCGGTCTTCTTTCTCAAGAATTACAGATCGGATTTGATGCAGATTGAGATAGTCTTTCCATTCATTCAACCGCTTCGGAACCCGCTCGATGAGTTTGATGAGTTCGATTAGGTTGTTTTGATAGGACTTATGCTCAAGCTTTGATGGATTGAGGTAATCACTGAAGGCACGTACACCTTGTGCGACAGAGTACATATTCAGTCCCATTTTTTGCCAGTAGAACCAATCTTGAATGTTTATTTTTCTAAAGCCAGAAGGAAAATTATGTAGCCAGGTGTTTTCTTTGATTTGTGAGTTTGCATGCTCAAAATTCAATCGATTATCGATTCGTTCTACCAACAATTTGAAGCCACGCTTATTGCTTTTGAGCTCGTTGGCTACCATTACTCGTTTCAGAAATGTCTTCTCTTTGGAGAATACACGCCACCTCATCCACGCAATGGGATTATTTCGGGCCCTCATGGCCGAGCGCAGAACTTCTTGGAATTTCCCTAATTCACCCGAGGGCAGCGAAGCCTCCAATCCTGAGCCCCTGAAGCACGCCATCATCACGCGCTCAACCTGAGTCAACCAATTCAAATCCTTCGTGGGCTTTTCTTGATGGAGTTGTGTGAAAACCTTGAAAACTACATTTTCTTTTAAGCCCTCTCGCAGTACCTTGACTTCTGAAAGTTTACCCGACAGGTAATGAGCAGCATCAAAATCGATGATTAGATTCGAAATTGCCTTTGAATCTTCGATGATTTCCTGACCGAACTCATAGACTTTGCCACAAATCGACTTAAGGTGGATGAGGTCTTTAGAGGAAAGGTGTGCGTAGGAAGGTCCCTTTGCCCAAAAATGTGATCTATTCTCAAACTTGTTGTAATATTCAAAATAGGATCGAAACTTCCGAATGGTGTCCTCTATGGTGGTGAAGTGGAAAGCCCGGTATTCGAGGTTCATGCTGAAACTTGGCTGGTCTGGATCACTGCTTAAGTAGAGTTCTTTTACCGATTTTCCACATTCGCTTTCATTGAAGAGTGCTTCCTTAAATTCATCTAATTCTTCCAGTATCTGATCAATTCTTCGGCTTGCTTGCAGAAACCCTCTTTCTAATTGAATGGCATCAAGTGTATTGTTCTTTTTTTGGTAAACCTCAACGGAATCAATTTGATTTTCTATTTGCTCGTAGATTGGTTTTCTATCATTCTTGAAATCATGAACCAGTGCTACAAAGTCATGCATCTCCTTCTCCTTAAGCCGGTCATAAACCACGTCCAGAGCGGCTCTTTTTTGGCACACGAGCAATACTTTTTTGCCTCGCGCAATAAAATCGCAAAGGAGATTGCTAATAAGTTGAGATTTTCCAGTGCCGGGAGGGCCCTGAACTACAAGGGAATTACCTTTTTTTATCTCTTTTAATGCTCGCTCCTGATAAGCGTCTAGGGGAAATGGGGTGAAGGTATTTTCCTCATTGACCCGATCGAAAAGTGCTAATTGGTTTTGATTGTTGGCACTGCCTTTCCGTTCAAAAAATGACTCCAGGTCCTTGATTTGATCATCCTCGATCAATTTCACATAATCTGGTACCAGATATGAACCTGACTGGGGAAAAATGCCTAAAACAGCTTGGGGGTGTAGTTTTATTTTGCCCGGATATTCCCCGGACTCCAACAGAGATTTTGTATAGGATGCAAAAGGTTCGAGCTTGTCGGTAAAGTTCTCCTGATTGAAATGCAATTCGATCCCACTTTTTTTTAAGAGCTCATAAAGCTGGGTTCGAAAAATGGTACTGTCTTTATCATATTCATCAATAACGGTTTCAATCAATTCCTCGTCTAGCTGCGTATTGTTGTAATAGGCATAGGCAAGTAGAAATGTCTTATTGAATGTGATGTTTACATCCTTACGTCTTTCGAGGTACCAGCTTCCATCTTCTAACACAATGCTGACAGGAAAAAATATCAACGGACATCTTACTACCGTATCATCACTGAATTTACCCTTTGCAAAAGGCCACCCTACATAAAGATCTTTGGCGCCTCGCTCCTCAAAAATGAATCGTTCGATCCGCAGCATTTTCTTAAGCCGTTTACTTAAGTCATTGGTTCCTGACGATCGGCTATCGACTTCATGGCACAAGAAAAACTTTGATTTCTGCTCGATAAGCTGCTTGATAATTTCGAAACTTGGTTCGTTTTCGATGTAGTCAAAATCGTGAACATCTATCAGCTGATCCTTGGGAAGTTTTATCAGTTGTAGTGACCGACTATTACCAGAAAGATTGCTTAAGCGCCTCAGATATGATTTAAGAATCTTTTGCATTGTTCAATCCAGGTAAGGCTTAAGTTTCAGGTAGGTAGAATCATCAATCGCTTTAATTTTTCTTAGGTCCTCAGCCGACCTGATGTCTCCATTGTGCTTCCGGTAGTTAATAATAATCCATGCGAGGTCGTAGGAAACATAGGGGTGTCTCGAAAGTACCTTGGCCGAGTCAGAATTTACATTCAGTAATCTTGGACTTGTCTGCACAGCGAAGAATTTTTGCAATTCTTCGATCGTTTCAGGGGGTAGACCATATACTTCCCCCAGTTGATGATTACCCGAAAATCCTCCAAGGAGCTCCCTAAATTTGATGATGCGTTCGGAATAGGTAGGTCCAATTCCTTTTACTTTTTGCAAATCTTCCCTGGTGGCACTGTTTAGATCTGCAACCAGGAATGACGTGCTTGTTTCGGGAGCACTCAACGGTGGATTGGCTGCCGTATTTTCTGACTCTTTAGGAGATCTGTTGACAACCTCTTCATGCAGATCCTCACTTGGAACTTTGGAATGCACCTGCTTGGTTTTTACTGAGTAGTTAGATTCAATGTCATTTACCCACTTTTCAAGTGCCGCGATTTCGTCGCTGGAGTTGGTAGGGTTTTTTAGCGTGCTTACGTATAACCTTGAGAAGATGATTCCGGTTATTATGATTAAAATCAGTAATAAAGTGCCCTTTGACTCGGTTTTGGAAAAACCAATACTGCGGGAAATTGCATTGATAAGAAACTTGAGCACTATTTAAAATGATTCTAAATAAACAGTCTATGACTTTTATCACCCAAGATAATTAAGCCCAAGCTATTTTTGCATTCGTCATACAATCAAATGGAAGGATTTAAGGCAATATCGCTAACATACAAAAACTCTCCACTGGAGATTCGGGAGAAGGTCGCCATGGACTTGGAGGAGTCAGGTAGCACTTTGTTGAAAATTCAGGAGGTTTTCGGCGTTGATGATGCCCTGCTCATTTCCACTTGCAATCGAACAGAGTTGTACTATTCCTCTGATCGAAAGATTGCAAAGGAGTTGATGAGTCTTATTGCTTCCATCAAAGGAATTGCCTCAAAAGAGGTAGTTAGTCAATTTGAAGTGCTAGAGGATGATAAGGCTTCAAATCATCTTTTTAGAGTTGCTCTAGGTTTGGAGTCTCAAGTTTTGGGTGATATTCAAATTGCAAATCAGGTAAAAAAGGCATATCAACAGAGCGCTGATCTGAATCTCGCCGGTCCCCGTCTGCATCGACTAATGCATACGATATTCTACGCAAACAAGAGAGTGGTGCAGGAGACTAGATTCCATGATGGAACTGCCTCCGTCGCATCTGTAGCTGCTGATCTCACCGAAAGCTTTGTTCAGAAGTTAGATAAACCTAGAGTGGCCTTGATCGGATTGGGAGAAATTGGACAAAATGTTCTTGAAAATATTAAGCAAGATGATTTAAGTATCACCCTAGTTAATCGCACTAGATCGAAGGCAGAAGAAATAGCTGCCGAAAATCAGTTTAAAGTCAGAACTCTGGACGAACTTGGAGAGGTCATACTAGAGAATGACGTTATTATTTCGGCGGTCTCTTCAAAGAAGCATGTGATCACTCCAAATCTGATCGATAGCAAAGTAGTTCATAAGCTATTCCTTGATTTGTCAGTCCCTAGAAGTATCGATCCTGCATTAGAAACTATTTCGGGGATCTCCCTCTTTAATGTTGACCAGTTAACCGAGAAAACGCAAAAAGCCAAAGAAATAAGGCAAGACGCCATTCCATCCGTAGAAGAAATTCTTGATGAGGCCCTAAGAAGTTTTGAAACTTGGAGATCGGAAATGGAAGTTTCACCGACCATTCAACGACTTAAGAATGCACTGAACCAGATTCGTCAAAATGAACTTGCTAGGTATTCCAAGGCAAGTGAGTCTGAAATGAAATTGCTGGAAACTGTCACCAAGAACAT
>CAZQDI010000209.1:0-5957 GCA_964591785.1 uncultured Roseivirgaceae bacterium | reverse complement strand
AACGGTCCAAGTGTGTCCCTGTCAGAAAAAGGGATAGCGGCACAGCAATCCACTGGAGGCTTGCACGGACTGAAGGTTCCTTTCCAACTAAATTGGCTTGAGGCGTTCAAGACGAACTTTAATGTTTAAGTACTTCATAAAATAATTCAATCACTACGACATATGTCGCATTTTGAAATTACCTTGCATGGCAATTGCAAAACAACCTACAGCTGTCTGATTATGAGTATCGAGGAATTTCAAGAATCGTATTACCTAAAGTTTTACCGTCAGAAAATTCAAAGTTTTTATCATTTCACCACAGAATTGATTGATAAAAAGACGGATCAGGTCATTGATGTTCACCAACAGATGAAAGAGGAGAGCGAGTTGGATCGGACCGTTTTTGAGGCAGATCACTATGCCAAACATCCCTTGAATCTCGAGAAATTCACCAGCAAGATCATCCGGTTTCAATTTGACCTGTATGCCTCTACCATCCCAATAGATGGATTCAATCCAATGGATGAAGTATCATATCCGGACTTAAGTAAGTTCTACGTTGAGAAAGTGATGGAGTAGACTCTATCAGTGAGGGATTTTTCCTCTTAACTTCCCATACGTATAAGTCCCAAGCATCGCAGACCCGATCACCACGATCATTACTGTAATCCCATTTCCCAATAAGATAAACAGCGGCCCGGGACAAGCGCCGGTTAATGCCCAGCCGAGCCCAAAAATGATACCTCCGATGAGGTAACGGCGAACGCCTCGTTCTTTGGGCGCAATGGCAATCTGCTCGCCATCTATGGTTCTGAGTTGCCTTCTCTTGATAATCTGAATCATGATGATTCCAATGACGACTGCTGAACCAATGACGCCATACATGTGGAAAGACTGGAACCGAAACATTTCATAAATGCGATACCAGGAAATGATTTCTGCTTTTGTGAGCGTGATTCCAAATAGGATTCCTAATAAGAGATACTTCAAAAATTTCATGGTAGGCGCAATAGGTGAGGTAAAACAAAATAGGTAATCGTTAGACCACCAACGAAGAATCCGACGACAGCAATCAGGGAGGGGAGTTGCAAATCACTCAACCCACTGATGGCGTGACCAGAGGTGCATCCTCCAGCATAGCGCGTGCCAAATCCAACCAAAAACCCGCCAATGATCAACATAAGAAAGCCCTTCAATGTTAGCAGTGATTCCCAGGAAAATATCGAGGGTGGCACCATGTCTTGACCCGGATTGGCGATGCCATAAGATTGCAGCTCCAATATCGTGGCATCTGAAATGGCCATGTCTGCCCCACTGCTTAAGAATAAACTGGCAATAAGACCACCCAGCATCATCCCTGCTGCGAAAACCAGATTCCATGCTTGATCCTTCCAGTTGAAATCAAAAAAGTCGCAGTTCTTGCCAGCACCGAGGATCGTGCACATGGATCTCAGGTTGGAAGAGATACCAAAACGCTTTCCAAAAAAAAGCATCGAAAACATCACCAACGCGATGATCGGCCCTGCCACATACCAGGGCCAGGGCTGACGAATTAATTCCAGCATAAATTCTTTGTTAATTATCCTTTAATGTAGAAGGACAGACATACTCAGTCGTAGGAATTTGCGTTTCCTGGATCGCTTTAAACCCTCCGGCAATGTCTACCAACTGGTGGAATCCCCTCGATTTCAAAATAGAGGCAGCAATCATCGATCGATAACCTCCGGCACAATGAATGTGGTAGGTTTGGTCCTTAGATACCTGCTCCATTTGCTCACTAATGAAGTCCAGCGGGAGATTTTCTGCATCAGCTACATGCTCAGCCTCAAATTCAGAAGGCTTCCGTACATCCAACACATGTAAATCGCCTTGACCCATCGCGGCTTCGAATTGAGTCGCAGAGATTGAAACCACCGTATCTGTTTCGTTTCCTGCATTTTTCCAGGCTTCCAGGCCACCGTTCAAAAATCCTAAGGTATTGTCGTACCCCACGCGAGACAGGCGCGTGACGATCTCTTCCTCCCTTCCTTTTTCCGCAATCAAAATGATGGACTGCTGAAGGTCAGGAATCAGCGCTCCGACCCAAGGGGCAAAGCTCCCGTCGATTCCGATAAAAATTGAGTTAGGGATGTGGCCTTTGGCAAAGTCCTGAGGCGAGCGGGTGTCCAACACCAAAGCACCTTCATGATTGGCCATTGCTTCGAAGGTCTCCACATCCAGGGCTACATTTCCTTTGGCCAGGACTTCTTCCAGCCCAATGGCCCCTGACTTATTGATTGCAACATTTTGGGCAAAATACTGAGGTGGGGGAAGTAATCCGTCCGTCACCTCATGGACGAACTCTTCCTTCGTCATATCTGCTCGTAATGCATAATTGGTTTTTTTCTGATTCCCCAGCAGGTCGGTGGTCTCTTTACTCATGTTCTTGCCACAAGCAGAACCCGCTCCATGCGCCGGGTATACGATGACCTCATCCGGCAAGGTCATGATTTTTGTTCGCAAACTAGTATAGAGATAACCGGCAAGATCTTCTTGGGTCATAGACCCTTTCTGGGCCAGGTCTGGTCTTCCAACGTCCCCGATGAACAGGGTATCTCCACTGAAAATTGCATGCTCCTTCCCTTGTTCATCAATCAGAAGAAAAGTAGCGCTTTCCAGGGTGTGGCCTGGTGTATGAAGTACTTTAATCTGGACCTTCCCCAACACGAAAACTTCTCCATCTTGAGCTTCATGGATGTCATATTCCGTTTTTGCTCCGGGACCATAAACGATCGTGGCTCCGGTTCTTGCGGCCAGATCTACATGTCCAGAGACAAAATCTGCATGAAAGTGCGTTTCAAAAATGTATTTGATGGTTGCTCCTTCCTTCTCTGCCTTTTCGATGTATGGCTTTGATTCTCGTAAAGGATCAACAATTGCAGCCTCGCCATCACTTTCGATGTAGTAGGCGCCTTGTGCCAGGCAACCTGTATATATCTGTTCTATCTTCATATCAACTTGATTTTGTTAATAACAAAAGTATGGGTACAAAATTCGCAAAGTCGTAACAATAGTTACAAAACTATTTTTGTGTGTTTGCTTCCGAGAGCAGCCCATGCTGTACTGCCTGCATTCGATTTTCATAGGACGCCTCATTCTCTTCTTTCAGGGCATCATTGAGCGTCAGGAAAACATGTTCAATGCCTACTTTTTGCAATAACCCTGTTTTAAATAAGACGTCCCGAACCGGGCCAACTACCTCAGCCAAAAGCAGCTGAATATGTTGCTCCTCCAGTTTATCCAAGATTTCTTCCAATCCCTGAACGGCAGTTGCATCCATGTAGCTAACTGCCGAAGCATCGATGATGACACTGGTAATTCGATCATTTGCATTCAGTTTTTCCAAAAGGTAGTCCCGTACATACTGAATGTTAATAAAGCTGATCGGGGCGTCGATTCGCAGGATCAATTTATCGTTCCAGACTTCCAGATCCTTGAAGCGCTTAACGTTTCGAAATTCCATCCTTCCTTTCAACCGGCCCAAAATGGCAATGTGTGGATATGCTGATTTGTAGAGCAGCATCAGGATCGACAAGGCGACGCCGGTCATAATACCCGGGACTATGCTGAAATTGACCGTAACTAGAAAGGTCGCCCCCAAAAGACCAAATTCAATTTTGCTCTCCCTCCATAGTTTCCAGATAAATTTCAGATCGATGAGATTGGCCACAGCTACGATGATCACAGCAGCTAAAATCGCGTGGGGGAGATAATAAAACAGCGGCGTCAAAAAAAGTAAAACCAACCCAATGAGAAGCGCGCTTATGACCGAAGCAAGCGGGGTCACTGCGCCAGCCTGCTCATTGACAGCGGACCTTGAAAACCCGCCCGTGACAGGAAAAGACTGAAAGAGCGAGCCAAGTAAGTTGGCAGCTCCTAAGGCCACCAATTCTTGGTTGGGCTCCACTTTATAGTTTTTCTTTTTGGATTCAATGGCTTTTGCTACGGAATATGCTTCCATGAAGGCTACCACCGAGATGGTCATGGCAAGCGGAATGAGTTCAACAAAACGCCCTAGACTAAAATCAGGAAGCTGAAAATCGGGAAGCCCCTGGGGAATCGTCTGAACAATGTGTACCCCGGACTGATCGAGGCGGAAGACAAAGACCACCACCACCCCTGAAATGACTGCGATCAATGATCCAGGAAGCGATTGATGTATTCGCTTCGACAAGCCGATCGTAAGTATCCCGCCGATGCCCAGCAACAAAGTGACCAGATGGATTTCATCCATTTTATGAACTGCACTAAGCACAACCTCATAAATCTTGTTGCTTCTTCCAATATCAGTACCCAGCAGGTACTTTAACTGATTCAGTCCAATAATGACCGCTGCTGCCGCCGTAAAGCCACTGATGACGGGCTTAGAAAGGAGGTTTGTGATAAAGCCCATCCGTGCAAAGCCCAGTAGCAATTGAAATGCTCCCATAAAGAATGCTAGCAGTATGGTGAAGCTGATGTACGATGCAGTTCCCTCAGCAGCAAGGACCGAAACTCCTGCAGCTACCATCAGCGAATCCATTGCCACTGGAGCTACGGATAATTGCCTTGATGTTCCGAAAATGGCGTAAATCAATTGCGGTACGATCGAAGCATAGAGCCCGTACACTGGTGGTAAGCCAGCGATCAGTGCATAAGCCATACCCTGCGGAACCAGCATCACTCCGACGGTGACACCGGCAAAGAGGTCCCCTCTAAGTTGTGATTTTCGATACTGAGGGAGCCAATGGAAGATGGGCAAATTTCGCGTTATGAAATTCATACAATAGCTGCAAAGCTAGGAGACTTTCAGTTTCAACTGCGTAACATCGATTACAAAGAGATCACCTCACCGCTAAATGCCGGTTGAGTAAGTAGCGCGATCAACCCAACTTTCTAAGCCATTTCCTAAAAAAACACTCAAAAATTAGCCCTTGACCGAATTACAATACATCAATTCGATTTCGATATTGCTCAATTTTACCTTCTCTTTCAAGTTGCTTAAGTAGCCTGGAAATGACAACTCGAGAGCTGTTCAGCTCTTGGGCAATCTGCTCATGGGTCTTGAGAATCTCGTAGGAACCCGTTGCCTGCTTGGTATCCAGCAAAAAGCGATACAGTCGCTCATCCATTCGATGAAAAACCACACTGTCAATCGAATTGAGCAACTCATTGAATCGAACATGATAGGAAGAAAAGACAAACTTTCGGAAGCTTTCATATCGGGTGACCCATGAATCCAAACTACTCGCAGGAATCATCCAAAGTGTGGAGTCTAGCTCGGCGATCACCTTAAAAGAAGCAGTCCTACCTTCGATACAACAGGTAATGGACATCGCACAAGTTTCACCACCCTCCAGGTAATAAAGAAATACTTCACTCCCCTCCTCATTCACTTTGAGCACTTTTAACAACCCTGCTATGACAAAGGGAATTTCTGTTCCAGGCGCCTCCGGACTTACAATTACCTGATCTTCTTTCACTTTCTTCAATCTTCCGATCGATTGAATCTCTTCTATGAGTTTGTCCTCAAGCCCTGCTTTGACCAGCACCGATTTAAGATCTATCTCCACGAATAACTAACATTAAAGGGTCCAAAGACTGTATATTGCTACCAGGGAGATCAGAAAGTACGTAGTAAGCGTGGCGGCTCCGGCATAATCCTGGGCCAAACGCTGGCCGAAAAACAAACTCAGGATGGATAGTGCAGAAAGCTGCGCTCCCCATAATCCGACTTCCACACTCGAATAAAAGACAAGCGTTACAATCCCAATCGCACAAAGAAGCCCTGAAAGTGTTTCCAGAACAGTTATCAAGAACATCATAACACCTGAAAACGGAGCCAATGGACTTTTGGCAAAATGACCATCAATCCATTCTTTGTTTGCTTTATAATGAAAAACCTTGTCTAACCCTGACTGTAAAAAAAGGATCGCAAGAAACAGCAGGGTTAGTAC
>CAZQDI010000208.1:0-5980 GCA_964591785.1 uncultured Roseivirgaceae bacterium | reverse complement strand
GGCCGCTTGTCTACAAATCTGTTTAAAAGAGGGGTAAAATCCAAGCAGTTATTACGGGTCAATTAATGCAGAAAAATTTGATAAGAATTAAGCTTAATTTGCTGTTTAATAATGGATTAGTATTTTGATCTGAAAGAAAAACTTTCATGAATACGAGTTGTAATTGAAGATCAAAAAATTAAAAAAAAATTAAATTTTCTGTTTCTGGCCTAATCTTGCATCAGCTAGTTTGATTATTGAAAGCTACATGTTATTTTTGCAGTCCTTTTTTCAAAAGAAGATAAAATGTACGCAATAGTAGACATTGCTGGAAAGCAGTATAAAGCAGAGAAAGATAAGTTCTTGTATGCTCCATTAATGGAAGGCAAAGAGGGGTCTAAGATAGATTTCGACAAGGTCCTTCTCGTAGATAATGAAGGTAAAGTGAAAGTTGGTGCCCCAACTGTGAAAGGAGCAAAGGTTTCTGCAAAGATTCTTGAGCATGTGAAAGATGATAAGGTAATCGTCTTCAAAAAGAAGAGAAGAAAGGGTTACCAAGTGAAGAATGGACACAGACAGCAATTCTCTAAAGTATTAATAGAAGATATTAAAGGATAATCCAATGGCACATAAGAAAGGTGTAGGTAGTTCTAAAAACGGAAGAGAGTCGGAAAGTAAAAGACTCGGTGTAAAAATATTTGGCGGTCAGAAGGCAATTGCCGGGAACATCATCGTGAGACAACGGGGGACAAAACATCATCCAGGTGAAAATGTGGGAATCGGAAAAGATCATACATTATTCGCGCTCACTGATGGATTAGTAAAATTTAGCAAAGGCCGGAAGGATAGGTCTTACGTGCACATAGAGCCTGCAGCTGAATAACTCCCAGGAAAAATTCAAAAAAAAGGGCTCGATCTTCGAGCCCTTTTTTTATGCTGTAGCCTTATTTTTCTTAGGTCTTCCAGGAAGTACAGTGTCGGGCTTAAATCCGTTTTTGTATCTCTTCTTTCTGGTTTTCCAAACCTTAAAGTTGTTCTTATTCCCAACCTCAAATTGCCACTTCATGTGCTCGGATTTGGTTTTCCATTCCAGGTTTTCGAAATAATTGTTCCTTGGATTATTATCCTTATGGATAATCATTGTTTGTTCTCCTCCTCCCTTTTCAACGAAAGCTTTGGCAGTTTCTTTGTGAGGATAAACTGTTCTTCTTTTGCTTCCATCATCAATAAGGTCTAAGAAGTAGCACTTACAAATCTTATTCCAACGCTGTCTCATGAGCTTTCCTTTCAGCTTCATGTGTGTCTTACTTCCCTTGTGCCAAACTTTGCGTGTTTTACTCCGGATCTTACCTCTATTAGAGATCTCGTAATTTCCAAACCCGTCAATTGGGGCCCATTCTTCGTCTTTTTTTAGGTCTGCCATAAACTTTTCGCTTTTTTGATTTTACGTGTAATGTAATGTGATTAGGTTTTTGTCTAACGTTATTGTCAAAAGTAAACTTTTTTCCAACATTATCAATTGATAATGTTTTGTTTGTTAATTAATTGTTAACTCGGCTATTTTTCGTACTTCCTTGGGGCGTATAGGAATCCGAAAGCTTCTCCACCTTCCTTAGTATGTTTTTCATGGTGTACATAGTGAGCTCTCATGATCCTTTTCATGTATTTGCTTTTCGCCTTGAAAGGGATCTTAATGCGTCGATGAACAATGACATCATGGAAGACAAAGTAGAAAAGACCGTAGCAAAGTATTCCTAGACCGATATAGAATATCCACCAAAATTGATCATAGTTATTTATCCCAAAGTAGATGGTAAGAATAGACGGAATACTAAATACAACCGCAAATAAGTCGTTCATTTCTAGTGCATGACCGTGCACTTTATGGTGAGAACGGTGCCAAGACCAAAGGAAGCCATGCATAATGTACTTATGAGAAAACCATGCGACCCCTTCCATAAACAGAAATGTTCCGATCACTAGTAATATATTAAATAACGTATTCATTTTCAATCAAATGGGTTGTGCAAAAGTAACGTTTAGCCGGCATTGCTACTCTACAATGTAGTCTGCCTTATGTCTAAAATAGCATAGGATAAGTAGTGTCAGCTTCCTTAAATTAGGAACACGTATTCTCTGAGCTTTAACTTTTTCAGGGGGTAGGCCCTTTATCTTCTTAAAAAGAACAGTATAGTAGATATAGGCTAGGTAGACTCCTGCTCTCACTCCCTTGGGTAATCTCTTGATCCCGCTTAATGCCAGTTTGAAATCGTTTCTGATGTCTGCTTCGATCGATTTTTTCTCCTGACTACTGAAGTCTTTGAAATCAACTCCTGGAAAGTACACACGACCTCGTTCATCATAGTCACTTTTTATATCTCTTAAAAAATTAACTTTTTGAAACGCCGCCCCCAGATGCTTTGCTGGAGCTAATAATGACTGATACTCCTTCTCATCTCCATGGCAAAACACTTTCAGACACATTAGACCTACCACTTCAGCACTTCCGTAGATATATGTCTGATAGTCTTCATCGGTGTACTCTTTTTTGGTCAGATCCATTTTCATACTTACAAGAAAAGCTTCAATCAGCTCATGATCAATATCGAATTGATTAACTACATCCTGAAAAGAATGCAAAACAGGATTTAAACTGATGCCTTTCTTGATTGATTGATAGGTGTCGTTTCTAAACTGTTCCAATAAAACCCGCTTATCCTGTTCATGAAAAGTATCGACAATCTCGTCTGCATATCTGACGAAACCATATATGGCATATATAAATGGGTGGTAACTCTTATGTAGCGTGCGAATACCCAAGGAAAATGAGGTGCTGTACGCGTTTGTTATTAGTTTACTACATCCGTACGCAGTCTGATCAAACAAGTCTTTCATTGCTGGGTAAAAATAGGAAATTCCTTAGCGACTTCATTAGCCACAACTTCTCCTGAAATAAGCGAGGGAGGAACTCCTGGTCCGGGAACTGTCAGCTGACCAGTATAAAACAGATTTTCAAGTTTTTTACTCTTCAACGAAGGTTTTAAAATGGCTGTTTGACGCAGGGTATTGGCCAAGCCATAAGCATTGCCCTTAAACGAGTGGTAGTCACTTATGAAATCTTTGTGGGCGTAACTTCTCTTGACGATAACGGAATCTCGAATGGATTCCCCAATAAAAGATTCGAGTCTTTTCATGACTAGGTCATAGTATTGTTCTCTTAGCTCCTCAGTATCCTCAAGGTCAGGCGCCACCGGGATAAGTACAACCAAGTTTTCCATACCCGCTGGTGCGACAGAGGCATCAGTCTTCGAAGTCGCAGAGACGTACAGTAAAGGCTTTGAAGGCCATTTGGGGGTTGAATAAATTTCCTCAGCATGCAATTTGAAATCTTCATCAAAAAATAGCGTGTGGTGTTCAAGGTTTGGAAGTCTCTTTTTTACTCCTATGTAAAATAATAGTGAGGAAGGAGCAAGTGTTCGCTTGTCCCAGTAGCTTTTTGAATAGTTCTGAAAGTGCGATGGTAGTAGATGCTGATCAATGTGGTGGTAATCTGCACTTGCTACAACAATGTCACATGTATAGCTATTTTCATTGGTCGTCACCCCACAAATTTTATTCCTGCTATATTGAAATTGCTTGACCTCTTCTGCAAGCCTGATATCAACTTTTAATTCATTGGCTAGTTCAACCATGCCTTTTACTACCGCATTCATTCCTCCCTTTGGATACCATGTGCCTAAAGAAAGATCTGCATAATTCATGAGACTATAGAGAGCAGGGGTGTTTTGGGCAGTTGCGCCTAAAAAGAGAATTGGAAATTCCATTAACTGAATGAGCCGATCATCTTTAAAATACCTCCTTACATGCTTTGCAATAGAAGTGAATACATCCATTTTTAATAGGCCAGTTAGCAGCTTTAGGTCAATAAACTCTAACAAAGATCGGCTTGGCTTGTACACCAGTTTCTTGACACCGACGTCATACTTATATTTTGCTTGCTGTAAAAATGATCTCAACTTCTTGGAACTTCCAGGTTCGATGGACTCGAACAGTTCCTCCAGGTTTGACATTTTGGCCGGGATATTAATAACATCATCCTTGAATTTAACAGTATACGAAGGATCTAGTCTTTCCAGATCATAATAATCTGCTGTCCTTTTGTCAAAGGCTTCGAAGAACTTATCAAATACATCTGGCATCCAATACCAGGAAGGCCCCATATCCCAGGTAAACCCCTTTTCTTGGTAAACTCGCGCTCTTCCGCCGGCTTGATTATTCTTTTCAATTAGTGTAACCTGATATCCTTTTTTTGCTAAATGGCAGGCACAAGAAAGGCCGGAAAATCCGGCCCCTATCACTACAACTCTACTATGGAATTTTTGGTCAGTTGGCATATACGTTTAATGCGTCTTTCAGCTCTTTTCTCGCAATATGAATTCTATTCTTGACAGTTCCTATTGGAATTTGAAGCTTTTCAGCGATTTCGTGATATTTGAAGCCTCTAAAGTACATGGTGAAGGGTACTTTGTACATTTCTTTTAATCGATCGATTGCGGAGTTCGCATCTTGAAGAACAAAACTGCCCACCGCTCTATTCTCCAATTTAGATGCACTCGTATTGATGAAATGATTATTCTCAGTAGTATCAATAAAAGTCTTTCTTCTCACCATTCTTTGGTAGTTGGTGATGAAGGTGTTTCGCATAATTGTGTATAGCCACGCTTTGAGATTTGTTCCCTCTTGAAATTTATCTCTATTAGAATAGGCTTTGAAAACAGTTTCTTGCAACAAATCATCCGCTTCATCCTTATCTTTTGTCAACTTAAGAGCATAAGGCTTGAGGCTCGGCGTTAAAGTATCCAATCGGTGTCCAAATTCTAAAGCTGTCATTTGTTTAATGTTTTCTGTTAAACGTTAAACAAACATAAATTTTAATTTGTTTAATTCCAAGAGATGAATGTTAAACAAAAATGATAAATATATATGTTGACTTATAATCAATAAGTTTAACTTATTGATTATCTAACCCACTGCGACTTGCTCGATGATAAGGTTCAAGTCTGCAAATGACTTAATTATACTCATCTGAGGACTTGTCTCGATGTCTTGTCCAATTACCCGTGCACCCGTAATTAGTAGTTGAGAATCAACAAATTTTTTTCCAAGCGTTGTTACGAAGCGCTGCACCTCTGCAGGTTCAGGAGCAGTTGTCATCGAAGTAAGAATGTAATCAGGCTCTAGCTTATGATATACCTCTTCCAGCGCATTTAGAGGAACAGTCTGGCCGAAAAATATGGTCCGTACTCCTTTCGACCTAAGTAGATAATTGGCCAGGAGAATGCCTAACTCGTGAAGTTCACCTTCTGGTAAGAAAAGCAAGAAAAGAGGTCCCTCTTTTTTAGTTCCGATGTTATCAGTTGTGGCAATTAGTTTCTGTCGAACCAAATGGGTAATAAAGTGCTCTTGCGCCGGGTTTATTGCATTGGTTAACCATAACACTCCAATTTTATTCATGAACGGATAAATGATCTCCATCATGGTTTTATCAAACCCATAGTTATCTATGTTTTGGTTGATGATTTCAAAAAAGAACGTTTCATCCAAATCCACCATGGATTTTGTAAGAGCATGTATTTGATCAGAAAAAGATCGGTTCTCTATGGTCAGTCTCTGAACCTCTTCATGAAGACTGCTCGCAGGCATTTCTACAATCTTACTTATTCTTAATCCATGGTTTCGTAATGTAGAAATGTTAAGAATGAGTTTTAGATCCTCTTCATTGTAAAAGCGAATATTGGTTTCGGTCCTTTGCGGAGAAAACAAATCATACCGTTGCTCCCACATTCGAATGGTGTGGGCTTTGATACCAGATAAATGTTCTAAATCTTTTATTGAAAAGTTACTCATCCCTCGTCTTTTTAGTTCCCACAATAACCATCCCTTCAGACGTATCTGTAATAAGTAAACAATTTGGACCTCTGAGTGTTTAACAATTTTTCTA
>CAZQDI010000207.1:0-6029 GCA_964591785.1 uncultured Roseivirgaceae bacterium | reverse complement strand
ATTCCGTTACATTGAGTATTACTATTGAAGGCTTTAGAGTAGCCATTCAATTCTCAAATAGCATTTGCCAGATGGTTTGTCACACCAATAATATGTAAATGAAATACGATGTTTTCATAAGTTATAGAAGGCAAGACTCTGAGGATTTTTCCAGAAATCTAAAAAATACGCTTGATGAGGAATTCAGTGCCTTCATCGACAAAGAAGAAATAAATCCAAGTACACAATGGCAGGAGGAAATCAAGCAGGCAATAATTGAATCAGAGATATTTCTTTTGATTATCGGCAATAATTGGATCAGAGCCAATTCAAACAAAATTGACTGGGTTCTCGAAGAATATCGACTCGCAAGACTGCATGAAAAAAAGATCATCCCGATCTATCTGGGAGATGTGCAGAAAAAAGCCGAGATCCCAGCAGAAATTAGATCAATCCAAGGAATCAAAACAGCAAAAGAGTCCGCATCAATTGGTACCCTTGCGGAACTTGTCTGGCATGAAATGCTAGTACATTCCCATGGAAAGGACTTTGCGGATTTTTACAAAAAGAATAAAGGTAGGTATTCACTAACCAAAGTGATTAAAACCAAAGGTGATCTGGTAATTAGTTTGGCGAAGGACCTGTTGCTTGATCGAGACGTTGTGGTTCGAACCTATAATTGCAAATCTGTAGATGACCGCAAGGATCTGAAACAGAAAATCCTAAGTGCGATCAGATATAGCAACAAAGTCCCCCACAGTGTCCAGATTTTTGATGCCGACTACAGAAAATACACCTTTATCATTATGGATTTTATCGAAGGCGGCACGCTACGTTCTGCAGGACGATTCACTCATCGGCGAGCGCTCGACAAAGTCATTCAAATTGGCCGGGCAATTCTCGACAGCAACGAGGATCATTGCAATCTCAAACCCTCCAATATCTACTTGAGTGAAAATGCCGAAACTATTTATCTTAATCCGTTAAATACTAAAAATTCAGATCAAAAATCTGAAGAAATCCATAAGGAGCTTGAAACGGATGATCTATCTACTCAAAACCTTCAGGAAGAGCTAGCCTACATCGCCCCGGAAAACATCATAGAGTCATTGAAAGACATTCAGTGCGAGAACAGAAACGAGCAAGTGGACCAGTATCAGCTCGGACTCATAGGTATAGAACTATTGATGAATACGACTCCAACCACCTTCCTAAACAAGGACGAACTCATAACCCCTCCCAGTCCGGTGGAAATACGGAATAGAACCGCGAATCCAATTAAGGCAGCGAAAGATTTGAGTGTTAGAGAAAGTAAAAGGTATGAGATCCTGCTAAGAATGACTGAACCTGCAGTTCAGGATCGCTACCCCACTCTTAAAGCAGCAATTGATGAATTATCGGAAACGTTGTTACAAACAAGTGATATAAAGTCAGTACGTAGCAGCTTTTCCAGATGCCTAAATAATCAATCTCGGGGACATGGATTCATTGAGGCCTTCTACATCTCTTTCATGAAAGAGAAAACCATAAAGCAAATTTTTGATCGATTTGGGGTTTCGGACAAAAAGCTCGAAAGCCAACACAATCATCTTCAAGGGGCAATTTTTGGACTCATCGAATTTGCCGCTCAAGTGGAAGAGAACCAAGCAGCGAATGGAATTCGGATACTTGAACAAGTTGCTAAAAAGCACGGTTCCGGAACAGTTGAAGGTGACGAAAATCACTTCATTGAGATCAGTCCAATGCAGTTGTCCTGGTTTAGAGAAGTACTGATTCAAACTGTCATTGGAGATTCCGCCGGAAAGAACGCCTACGATGTGGAGAGTGCTTCAAGCCCTGAACGAAGAAATCAAATCAAAGAGGCTTGGGAAAAAGTACTGGAACCGGGCATAGCGTATTTCAGTAGTATAATTTAAGTGAAATGAATTTTGCCAAGCTAGCCAAAAATTTCTCTCAGTTTTGCCTCTAGGCTCGGACCTCTCAGATTCTTCGCAATTATTTTTCCGTCTGGACCTATCAGATAAGTTGCTGGAATCGCTCGAATTTGATAGGTCTGTGCTGCTGCACTACGCCAGAATTTCAAATCAGAAACATGCAACCAGGGCAATCCATCTTGTGCAATTGCTGAAGTCCAAGCATTTCTCGTCTTATCAAGAGAAACCCCTAAAATTTCAAAATTCCTATCAGAATATTCATTGTATACTCGCACCACATTGGGGTTTTCAGCCCTGCAAGGTCTACACCAAGCCGCCCAAAAGTCGATCAACACATATTTTCCTCTTAAGGAAGCTAGGCTGATCATTTCACCTTCCGGGTTTGGTAAGGATATGTCAGGCGCATCAGACCCAATTGCCAATGATTTCTTGGCATCAAGACCTGCCACCAGTTCCTGAACATGGAAATTCGTTGGCATAGCCACCAGTAACTCGTTAGCCACACTGTCAAGAAAGGCATAGTTTTTATCCTGATCAATCATCTGAGCACCATAAATCGCTGCAAGTGAAGGGGTTGATTTCCAAATTAACTGCTTCAACTCCGACTCTGTTCCTTCAACCAAAGAGCGCATACCATTGGCAGCCTCATTAAATGCTTGTAAATCTCCTTCATTCCTTGCTGAGATTTGTTGCTGACGAAATACATTTTGCTTTTCCTGAAAGCTTTTGACCAGCTCATCCATCTGATTCTTGTATTCTGTATCATATGAACCGGAAACCTCACTAAATCCTCTTGGATCATCACCATGGGCGTTTACGGTCACCTCTTCCTCATCTCCTTTTAGAATAAGCGTCACATATTGTCGATCATTGAAATTAAGACGATAAAAGGCGGCCTCATCGATCTTCACGACTCCTGAGAAGTCACCGCCGTCGACTTTAAATGTGTCTATTTTTTCCGCCCCAAGGTCAGTTATTTTTTCCAAGATCACGAGAGCAGAATTCGGTAAGTTCTCTGCATTTCCGCTAATCTTAACTCCTCCTTTTTCCTCCTGTACTCCACATGCGTAAAGTAAAGTGCTGATAAAAATCCAATAGTATCTTCTTAAACTCATCATTTTTTACTGAATCATTGCCACCCCAACTTCTAACGCTTTTTCCAGGCCTGAAAGTTCTTTTCCTCCAGCGGTTGCATAAAATGACTGACCACCTCCGCCTCCTTTGATCTCCACAGCCATCTTTCGAATGATTTCATTTGCATTCAATCCTGAGTCAACCACTGAATCTGCCAACATCACTGATAACATCGGTTTACTATCTATGTCTGCCGCGATCAAAAGAATCAGGTTTTCTACCTCTCTTTTCATATCGAAAGATAATTGTTTCAAGACATCTGAGGTGGGAAATTCCCCTTTATGAACGATCAGGTTGTGACCATTTTTCACCTCGACGCGTTGCTTTAATTGCTCTTTAGTTTGGGCAATCATTTTGCTATTGAGCTCATCAATCTTCTTTTGAATGTTCAGGTTTTCTTGTACCAACTTCAACACCGTCTGCTTTACCTTGGGATTCTTAAGGATCCCTTCAAGCTCAGAGATGATGCTCATATGGTCTTCATAATACCGGATCGCTTCCTCAGAAGTCACCGCTTCAATTCTCCTAACGCCTGCAGCAACAGAGCCTTCGCTGATCACCTTTAGGAGCCCAATATTACCAGTTCTGGGAACGTGGGTTCCACCACATAATTCAACCGAATAAGAAGGGTCAAATGTGATGACTCGTACAAAATCACCGTACTTCTCACCGAAAAGAGCTGTTGCTCCCATCTTCTTAGCATCCTCAATCGGTACATTGTGCTTCTCCTCCAGCGCAATATTCTCCCGAATCTTTTGATTCACAATGTACTCTACCTGTCGAATTTCCTCATCTGTCATTTTAGAGAAATGAGAAAAATCAAACCGAAGTATTTTCTCATTCACAAGGGACCCTTTCTGCTGTACGTGATCACCGAGCACGGATCGCAAAGCTGAATGCAGCAAATGGGTGGAAGAGTGATTGTTCTCAGTTAACCTCCGCTTAGGTTCGTTAATAACTGCTACGACTTTCGAATCAAGTTCATTAGGGATTTTTTTGGTGAAGTGAACAATCAGATCATTCTCCTTCTTAGTGTCAACCACTTCAATCCTGTCTTCTCCAAACTGTAAATATCCGGTATCCCCAACCTGACCTCCACTCTCAGCATAAAAAGGAGTTTGCTCCAGCACCAATTGAAATTGCTTCTTCTTATTTACATCGACTTCTCTGTATCTCAATAACTTCGTTTCGGTTGTGACATCCGTATAGCCCAGAAAGGTGGTTTCGTCACCTTCAGCAACAACGATCCAATCACCAGTGCTTTGCTTGGAAGCATTTTTTGACCTGTTCTTTTGAACCTCCATCTCCTGTAGAAATCCTTTCTGATCAATGCCCATATTGTTCTCTTTGGCAATAAGCGCAGTCAAGTCCAAAGGAAAGCCATAGGTATCGTATAACTCGAAGGCGGTTGCCCCGTCGATGGTTTTGGTTTTGCGGTCGATGAGGTCATCTAGCTTCTTCAAGCCATTGTCTAGTGTTCTCAAAAAGGAAATCTCTTCCTCCTTTATCACTTTTGCGATAAAGTCCTTTTGTTCTGTAAGTTCTGTAAATACGTCTTCAAACTGACTTGTCAGGACCGGAAGCATTTCGTTTAGGAACGGTTCCTTGAAACCAAGGTAGGTATATCCGTAGCGGACTGCTCTACGCAAAATCCGTCTAATGACGTAGCCAGCTTTGTTGTTACTAGGAAGTTGGCCGTCTGCAATGGTAAAGGCAATTGCCCTGATGTGATCGGATATTACCCGAATGGCAATATCTATCTTCTCATCATCGCCATATGTTTTATTTGCTTTGTTCGCCACCCACTGGATCAAAGGTTGGAAGACGTCGGTATCGTAGTTTGACTTTTTACGTTGAATAGCCATTGCTAATCGCTCGAATCCCATCCCGGTGTCCACATGCTTCTCCGGAAGGTTTTCGAGTGACCCATCCGCAAGTCGATTAAATTGAATAAAAACTAAATTCCAGATTTCCACTACCTGCGGATGATCTTTATTGACAAGGTCTTTTCCAGGTAGTCGATCAACCTCATCTTGAGGACGTAGGTCGATGTGCAATTCCGAGCACGGACCACAGGGGCCGGTTTCACCCATTTCCCAAAAGTTGTCTTTTTTTGACCCATTCAGGATCCGATCCTGGGACAAATACTGACTCCAGTGCTTCGATGCCTCTGTATCTTGTGCTAAATCCTCCGAAGGATCGCCTTCAAAGATGGTAGCATACAAACGGTCCTTAGGCAGTTCAAATCGTTCGGTCAGCAGTTCCCATGCCCAGTCTATCGCTTCCTTTTTGAAGTAATCGCCAAAAGACCAGTTACCAAGCATTTCAAACATGGTATGGTGGTAGGTGTCAATCCCAACTTCCTCCAGGTCATTATGCTTTCCTGACACCCTGAGACATTTCTGAGTATCTGCTACTCTTTTTTGTTCCGCTACTTTATTGCCTAGAAAAAAATCTTTGAACTGATTCATTCCTGCATTCGTAAACATCAACGTAGGATCATTGTGAACCACTATTGGCGCGGAAGCCACTATTTTATGAGTCTTTTCCTTGAAGAAATCTAAGAATGTCTTTCTGATGGTTTTAGCGTCCATTTTCAAGAGAGCAAATTGGATTTTTAATGTAAAATCTTGTAATTATGAAAGTTTCCTAATATGCAGTAACTTGCGTTCGAAAACTTAAACCGCCACAGTAATAGGATTTTGAAAGACAAAAATACCACATCTACCCTATCAACCAATGGCTAAAATCAAGTACTACTACGACACAGAATCTTGCCGATACGAAAGAATCAAGGTTTCTTCCTGGGATATTTTCTTTAACCTACTCGGTTTCCTGGCTATTTCCATGGTCATTGGACTGGGTATATTTTTTCTGACAGATCACTATTTTGAATCTCCGGCCAAGGCTGCGTTGAGAAAGGAAAACGAAGAATTAAAGCTCTATTATGACCTTTTTGAGAAAGAAATGGTTGACGTAGGG
>CAZQDI010000206.1:1424-6185 GCA_964591785.1 uncultured Roseivirgaceae bacterium | reverse complement strand
TTTTTAGCTGGTTGCTTTCCCCGGTGTATACGACAATCCCTTCCCGAACTAATCTGACCTGGTTCGAGCGCTTCACAATACCATCCGTAACATAGCACCCAGCTACCGTTCCAATCTTTGAAATCTTAAAGACTTCTCTGACTTCGATGTTTCCGGTGATTACTTCTTCACTGGTTGGCTCCAGCATACCTTCCATTGCATCTTTGACATCATTGATTGCATCATAAATAATTGAGTACAATCTGATTTCAATCTCCTCAGTTTCTGCAAGCTTTCGCGCTCCTGCAGAAGGACGTACCTGGAAACCTACAATTACTGCATCAGATGCTGAGGCTAACAACACATCAGATTCGGAAATCTGACCCACACCTTTGTGCAAAATATTCACCTGAACTTCCTCGGTAGATAGCTTCAATAGCGAATCAGACAAGGCTTCGATAGAACCGTCCACATCGCCTTTGACGATTACGTTCAATTCCTTGAACGTTCCTATAGCTAGACGACGACCGATTTCATCGAGTGTGATGTGTTTCTTAGTCCGTATGCTTTGCTCTCGCAAAATCTGCTCTCGCTTGTTGGCGATTTCTCTGGCCTCACGATCACTATCCATAACATTGAACTTGTCACCAGCCTGAGGTGCACCATCAAGACCAAGCACTTGGACTGGCGTTGAAGGTCCCACTTTTGTGAGCTTCTTGCCTCGATGATCAAACATGGCTTTGACTTTTCCAAAGTAAGGGCCAGCTAAAAGCACATCTCCAATCTTCAAATTTCCGGCTTGAACCATAATAGTGGCTACATAGCCTCTTCCTTTATCCAATGAAGCCTCAACCACTGAGCCAACAGCTGACTTGTCAGGGTTGGCTTTTAACTCCAGCAATTCAGCCTCCAACAGAACTTTATCCAGAAGCTCCTCAATTCCTTCTCCAGTCTTTGCAGAAACATGCTGACATTGATATTTACCTCCCCAATCCTCAACCAAAATATTGATGTTTGAGAGATCTTCCTTGATCTTCTCAGGGTTCGCATTGGGCTTATATACCTTGTTGATTGCAATGACTATTGGAACACCAGCAACCTGAGCATGATTAATTGCCTCCTTGGTTTGAGGCATTACAGAATCGTCAGCAGCCACAACAATAATTGCGACGTCCGTAATTTTGGCTCCTCGAGCACGCATTGCAGTAAAGGCTTCGTGACCCGGTGTATCCAAAAATGCTACACGCTTACCACTCTCGGTCATCACATCATAGGCCCCAATGTGCTGCGTAATTCCCCCAGCTTCCCCCTCGGTGACCTTCGCGTCTCTAATGTAGTCGAGCAAAGAGGTTTTACCGTGATCGACATGGCCCATGATTGTCACGATTGGAGCACGGTCTTTCAAGGTGCTTTCTTCATCCTGCTCCTCAACAATTTCAGTGTTTTCCTTGGCTTCCGAAAAGTCAACATCAAAGTCAAACTCATCCGCAATCACGGTGATGGTTTCAGCATCAAGTCTTTGATTGATCGAAACAAACATTCCAAGTGACATACACGCAGAGATGACATCATTTGCAGTAACATCCATTAAAGAGGCCAAATCGCTAGCCGAAATGAACTCTGTAACTTTTAGTGTTTTTGATGATTCCTGCTCCTGCAGCTGCTTTTCTTCTTCAGCTTCAGCTTTAGCGCTCCTCTTATCTTTTCGATATTTTGATCTTTGGGAATTGGTTTTCCCGCTTCCTCCACTTAGCTTGGCAAGTGTTGCTTTGATTTTATCCTGAATCTCTTTATCCGAAAGCTCCTCTGTTTTTCGGCCAGAGTTGGTTCTGTTTCTATCGCTATTCGGTGGACGATTACCCCCAGCTTGGGGACGCGGCCTTTCGGACTGAATTCTCTTCCTCGGTCTTTTTTTCCTGTCTTGGTTTGCATCGGAAGAAGCAACGGGTTTTGGCTTGTCTTTAGGCAGCTCAATCTTATCCAAAACCTTCAGACCACGAAGTGAGTCTGCTTTCGCTTTGATCACCTCTTTTTCTACTTTCTTCTCTTCTTGAACCGCCGGCTTCGCCTCCTCTTTCTTTTCTACTTGCTCCGGTTTCGGTGAGGTCTCTTTCGCTACAGGCTGCGGCTCTTCAGTTGCCGCCTTTTCTTCTTTCGCCTCAGGAACTACCGGCTCTTCTTTAGTTTCAACTTGGACTTCGGGTTTTTTCTTCTGATCTAAATCGATTTTTCCGATCACTTTAGGCCCATCCAGCTTGTGCTTCGACGAAATCTTGGGCGGCTCAGCCTCAGACGTACCTACATTTTCAGTCGACCCGACATTATCTTTAATCAGTATCCGCTCATCGTCGCGCTTCTCGTCCTGTTTATTATCTGCTTTTATGACGAAATCATCCGTCTTCCCTCCGATGGTTAGCTCTGATGCTTCTTCTTTGTCATGCGCACTCTCCGCAAATTTTCGAGCAAGCATGTCATACTGCTCCTGAGGTATCTTCGAATTTGGGTTTGGATCTACCTCATAGCCTTTTTCCGAAAGGAAGTCAAGGATGGTATTCTTGCCCACATTCAATTTACGTGCTACCTGACTTAGTCTGTATTCTGCCATATAATTCTTTCAAAGTTAAGCCTATTCAAATTCTTGGCTCAGGATTTGAATGACTTCATGTACGGTTTCTTCTTCTAAATCTGTTCTTCTTACCAAATCTTCACTTCCTAACTTCAATACACTCTTGGCGGTGTCCAGCCCAACTCTCTTCAATTCGTCTATCACCCAATCTTCCAGCTCATCGGTAAATTCATCTAGATCGACATCTTCCTCAGAGCTTTCATCTAGCTCCCGGAATACATCAATCTCCATTCCCACCAGCTTGCTTGCGAGCTTAATATTCTGTCCGCCCTTGCCAATTGCCAATGATACCTGGTCAGGCTTTAGGTATACTGCTACGCGATCTTTCTCTTCGCTTATGTCGAGACTTACAATTTTTGCAGGGCTTAGCGCTCTTGCCAGATAGAGGTCCAGATTATCAGTAAAATTGATAACATCGATATTCTCATTTTGCAATTCCCTCACGATTGAGTGAATTCTTGATCCCTTCATTCCCACACAGGCCCCGACCGGATCTATTCTGTCATCATAAGATTCTACGGCAACTTTTGCACGCTCTCCGGGCTCCCTAACTACATTTTTGATCGTAATGAGTCCATCGTAAACTTCTGGAACTTCAGCTTCAAACAGACGCTCCAAAAATACTGGCGAAGTTCTGGATAGAATGATCTTAGGATTCCCGTTGACCATCTCTGCCCTGTGAACAATCGCTCGAACGTTGTCTCCCTTACGGTACCGGTCCTTTGGTATCTGCTCAGCCCGCGGGATTGTTAGCTCATTTCCTTCACTGTCTGTCAATAATATTTCCCTGCTAAGTGCCTGATATACTTCCCCCTGAATTATCTCCCCAACCAAGTCTTTATATTTCTGGAAAAGGATATCCTTTTCCAAATCTTTGATCTTTTGAATGAGCGTCTGACGCGCTGTCATTACAGCTCTTCTTCCAAAATCTTCCAACTTGATCTCTTCAGCCACTTCTTCTCCAACCTCAAAATCAGGTTCAATCTGTCTGGCTTCCGAAAAACTGATCTTATCGTGATCCCAGATGTCTTCAGAGTTATCATCTACAATTTCTCTGAACCTCCAAATTTCCAAATCACCATTATCAGCATTGATTACAATATCAAAATTGTCATCAGTTTCAAATTTTTTTCGGATCATGGTTCTGAACACATCTTCCAAAATTCGAATCATTGTTGGGCGGTCTATGTTTTTGCCTCTGGCAAAATCCGCAAACGAATCAATTAAAATTGACGCTTCCATCTATTTAAAGGATATTTTTACTTTGGATTGTTTTATATTATCGAAAGAGAAATCTTGTTGAAGATTATCAACTTTCAAGCTTATTTTATTCTTATCTACGTTCACTAATTCACCTTCTATTTGTTCGCCATTATTCAGCACAACATCCAAAATCCTCCCCACATTCTTCGTGTACTGCCGACCAATGGTCAAAGGGAAATCTAATCCAGGAGAAGAAACTTCCAGCGTATATTTTTCGGAGATCAGATCCTCTTCTTCAATGATACTTCCCAGCTGTCTACTGACCTTACCGCATTGATCGATGGAAATCCCTTCGTCTCCATCTGCAAGGACGATCAGCTTATGGTGGGACTGATTTCCTTTGATAACAATATCGACCAGAAATAATTCTTCCTGTTCCAGAATAGACTGAGTGACTTCCCTAATTCTCACTTCATTCATGTATAACAAAAGAGGGGACTAGTGTCCCCTCAGGTTTATCATTTAATATCTGCAAAACTATACTATCTAGTTAGTATTTCCATAAAATGTCTTAAAATTCTGCTTGAACATCACTACGTCTATAGAAAGTATCGGATCATCTAATTTTTATCAGTTTCTTGCACCATAAGTTTTTGATACTTTGGAAATTTATTGGTCATAATTTAATTTGATCCTTTAAGGAAATATTAAATTTGGCCACCACCATTTAACTCAGACAATACTCCCGTGTCTTGAAACACCGAGTGCTTGTAAATTCAGTTGGAACAATGAAGAATTTTAAAGAATTACTATCCCTAATTGCCATTGGAATTGTGATGTTCTCCTATGGTCAGGAAAATTCAGTAGGGATTAATACCACTACCCCGAATGAAAATGCCGTTCTGGAATTAGTTTCTCCGGGCCAAAATCAGGGATTTCTAGTTCCAAGGCTT
>CAZQDI010000206.1:0-1324 GCA_964591785.1 uncultured Roseivirgaceae bacterium | reverse complement strand
ATCACCGGTGCCAAGCTTGAAGATCTGGATGCCATTGAACCTGGGACATATGGTAATCAATTTACCTTACTTAGACTGACCCTAGACAAAAAAGGTAGAGTTATAGGCTTTGTAGAAACTGCCATTTTGATTACATCTGAGAACATTGAGGACTTATCGCTACTGAATGAAGACATTGCAAATGGCACAATCACGATCGAAAAAATTGATCCGGAAGGTAATACTAATCGCGTGCTTGGCATCAATCCTAGCGGACAAGTATTCTGGGAAAACAGGTTGAATTTCGTTTCCTCTTCGCTTGATGAGAACAGTATTTTTATTGGAAATGATGAAAATGTGGCTGAGGGATTGCCAGTAGCCGGTGACATCACGGCAACCAACTCGGGCACAACCGCAGATTTGCAAATCAATTCCGGAGCCGTCACGACCAATGAGATTTTAGATGAAACAATAGCCGCTGTGGATATTGCTACCGACGCGGTTGATTCGGATGAGATTGCTGCTAATGCAGTAGGTACCTCTGAACTAGAAGACTTGTCCATCCAGACCATCGATATTGCAAATGATGCAGTGACCAAAGAAAAAATCAACGAAGATGTGGCCGGTAAAGGACTGATTAAGAATGCGACAGACGGGTCCTTAGATATTAATCTTGGAAGTGAAGGAAATGGAATTACTTTTCAGGGAGATACCTTGGTTCTTGAACTGGGAGACATCGATGGTGACGGACTAGTCGAAAATTCCGGAGAACTCGACGTCAATGTGGACAACATTACGCTTGAGACCAATACGGACATTGTGAGAATCAAAGCGGCTGGCGTAAGGAACAATGAACTGGCTGCTGATGCAGTGACATCAGATAAGATACTGGACAATGAAGTAACTTCTGATGACATTGAGAACCTCACCATTGTTAATAATGATGTCAATGGCAATGCGGCCATCGAAGGAACAAAAATTGATCCTGATTTTGGCAACCAGGATGTCACCACCACTGCGACGATTGCCGGCGGAACGCTGACCGATGGGTCCTTTTCGACCACAGGAGGCATCGTGACCGGGGTAGGAAGTATTGATATCGACAACATCAATATTGACGGCAATACCATTTCTTCCTCAAATACGGATGGACCGATCATACTTGATCCGAATGGCAATGGAGTAGTCGATGCCAGTAGCTCTTTCATTTCGAATGTCACTGATCCGGTTAATTCCCAAGATGCTGCAACAAAAAATTATGTGGACAATGAAATTTCTAACAGCATCACCGCAGACAATGGTGTTCAGGAAAATCCGGATGGCAATATCCAACTAGGAGGTGACC
>CAZQDI010000205.1:0-6212 GCA_964591785.1 uncultured Roseivirgaceae bacterium | reverse complement strand
TAATTCTCAGACCGGGGAACGAGAATGGCATGACATGGTCAAGGGGTCCGTCGAGCAGGACCTGGATGCCTTACTATCAAGGCTTGGTAGATCATTTTTTACCAACAAAACGGCCAAAACAGATATCAACATCGATGAGGTGACTCAATACGATCAGGAAGGTGTGGAGCTTGCACAGATCAAGGTGAACCATTTCGTTGGTATTATGCTTGGGGGCAAACATATTCCCAACGAGACCATTCTTTCAGGCGTAGGCCTGGTTTATACCTACGATGCATCTACCTTCCTATTCAACTTCGACTTCGAGATCTACCCCTCTTCCAATCTGCTGGGATCATCCGGTTCGGATACCCGAAAAATAGACAATGGCACGGTCAACCTGGGAGTCACCTACCCCTTTACCAGGAAGAGATCAACGTTTTATCTGAATGGGGGCATGGAGTATGGCTACACTCGTGTTCGGGACGAAATTTTCGAGGCAAAATACATCGAAACACGAGCGGGCATTGGAGCTTATGTAGGAGGTGGATTCCTGGTAAACCGTAACTCGACCGTCAATCTCAGACTATTTTCGGCAGTCACAATGCCATTTTATGAATCAGATGGCACGAACCTCACCGGCGTTAAGTTCGGGATTGTGATCTCCTTCGCTAAGTAGTTTGCGAACTGAATCAGGACCGCGCGCGTTTCCAATGCATGAATCCGTATTGCGACCCTGAAACTGGTATCTGTACCCCATCATCTCTCCAGGATCTGGAAAGCCTTGGGAAAGGGAAAATTGCCGATAAGACAGAAATAATTTATGTAGGTGACCCGATGTGTTCGTGGTGCTGGGGAATTTCTCCATCGCTCCTTAAGCTGAGGGATCACTATCGTGAAAGGGAAATCGGCTTCCGTATTGTCGTGGGGGGTTTGCGACCCGGTGGAGGAGATGCCTGGAATGAGCAAATGAAGGATTTTCTGAGAGAACACTGGGGACATGTCACCGAAAAAAGTGGGCAACCTTTTGGTTATAAGCTCATGGACCTGACGGAATTTGACTACGACACTGAGCCCTCATGCAGGTCCATTGTTGCGGCAAGGCCACTGATCAAGGAGCAGGAGATGGAATTTTTTGAGGAGGTTCAACGAAAATTTTATGTTGATTCGGAGGATCCAAAATCTTCCAGGTTCTACGCCTCCATCTGTGACAAGTTTTCAGTCAATTACGGAGAGTTTCTTGCTCGATTTGAAAGCACAGAAGTTGCCGCGGAAACAAGAAAAGAATTTAACCTGAATCGTCAATGGGGCGTCAGGGGCTATCCTTCGGTCATACTAATGCATCAAGACCAGCTCTTTCTACTGACGAATGGATATGCTTCATTCCCGGAGATGAATGAACAAATCGAGCGTATTTTAGAAAACCAGTCGGCTGAGCATACCAGCTAGCTTACTCCCCCTTGGCCAGATCAGGCCAATTTTTATCGGCTTTCTCAATGTAACCCGGGATATCTGATTCCCATTCTTTTTGGTATTTCAAATTATAGTTGAGATAGAGCTTTCCATTGACAATTTTCCATGCCTCCGGTTCAATTTTATAAAGACCACCCCCGGCCACGCCATAGGCACAATATCCCCCATACTGAGGTGCGTAAGTTTCGGGGCTTTTCTTAAATGCATTCAGGTTCTCTGGTGAAGAAAAAAGCCATTCGACACCTTCCCATTGATAACGATAGTCTGTTTTCCCTTTTACCGGTTCGCCAACCTCGAAGTATGCCACCGGATCGTAGCCTTTTATGGCTCCTTCTTTTGTTGAATAATAAGCAGTTTCCTGACAACTTGCAGTTAGCGTGATCAAGCCGGCTATTAAGAATACCATTTTTTTCATGGTAACAATTTACGATAGCCTTCAATCATTGGATTTGGATAACCCCTGAAGTGTCGTAAAGATGTCATGAAATTACGGGAAAGAGCGGATAGGAAATTTTGTCTCTGGCATCCTAATGAGAATAAGTTAAATTTAGAAATTAATCAAACTACTACAACAATCATGGAAGCACAGGAAGCACTGAATCTATTAAAGGAAGGTAATGCACGATATGTAAGGGGCGAGTTAAAACACCCACACACTGATGCCTCCTGGAGAGACTCCCTACAAGAGGGTCAGCATCCATTCGCAGTAATTTTAAGTTGCGCGGATTCAAGAGTGGTCCCCGAACTTGCGTTCGACCAGGGGCTAGGAGATTTATTTGTGATTCGTGTGGCAGGAAATATTGCGAAAGAAAAAGTAATTGGCAGCATCGAATATGCTGTGAAATACCTGGGCTCGAAGCTCGTGGTAGTCATGGGACACGAAAAGTGTGGTGCAGTAAATGCCAGCCTTGGAGACACCGATCCGGGAGGACACATTGGCGCGATCATTGAAAAGATCAAGCCAGCAGTTTATATGGCTAAACGGATGAAAGGGGATTTGCTAACCAACTCGATAAAGGTCAATGCGCAAATCGTGGCAGAAGAGCTGAAAGAATCCAAGCCCATTTTGATTGATTCAGTAAAAGCAGGCGGTGTCAAAATAGTTTCAGCCTATTATAAGCTCGCAACCGGCGAAGTCGAATTTGACGAATAATTGCTTGGATTAGCGTAAGACTCTCGATGGCAGTAGGAACAATGCCCGGATAAACTGCAGGATACCATCCACTGCAAACCCGAGAATCCTAAAGGGCAGAAGTACCAACCAAATTATTGGATAGAGGAACAAAACGGCCAGCGCTAACGGCCAGCAAAAAACAAGCAGAATAAGCCAAAGTAGTAGTTTCATAGGTCTTTGAACGATTCCCACCAGGCTTGAGTTATTTGGCCGAATATGAACAGTCGCGCATTGATTCTGTAACACATTTTCCTGCTTCATCTCTAATCAGTAAAAATATACTTGAGATGAAAAAGAAAATTGAAACTACGCACGAACTGAGTGCCCAACTGGAAAAAGTCTGGAAAAATGTACGAACCGGTGGTCGGTGGGAGCGGTGGCTACCCATTCTTTCCGGAAGCACCATTGATGGTGAAGGTGCCGGCGCAAAGCGGGTCTGCAAAATGCACGACGGGAATGAATTATTCGAAACCATTCTAACTTCAGATGACCAGGAAAAAGTATTCAGCTATCGGATTGATCAGCAATCGTTCATGCCCATCTCCGAAGTGATCGGAACGATGAAATTTTCCGAAGAAGATGGACGCACTAAACTGGACTGGAGTGTAGAATTTGAGGTGGAGAGTGAAGAAATTTTCAGTCAGGTAAAGCCTGGGATCGAAGAAATCTATGCGACTTCCTCACAGAAATTGGCGGAGATCTCCAATTGATAATCAATGGAGTTCGCGAAAAAAATCGCGAACTCCTGTAACACTTCCAACCCTTTGGGATCGAAAAGAGTAAAACATCTTGAAATGAATCCGTTTTTAGAAGAATATACGACTGACAAGGACGATGTCGCTTTGATTGAAGAGGCAAAAAAAGGAAATCGGGAGGCATTGGAGGTCCTTGTGAAAAAGCATCAGCCTTACATTTTCAACATCGCCTGGAAGATGGTTCAAAACCCAAACGATGCCCAGGACATCACCCAGGAAGTACTGATTGTCGTGATGACCAAATTAGCACAGTTTAGAGGGGAATCTCAATTTAGAACCTGGCTTTACCGGATCGTCGCCAATCACTTTCTGAAGATGAAAAAAGCCTGCAGAGAAGAGGCCGTTACCGGGTTCGAAGCCTTTGGAAGTATCCTGGACAGTTTTGAAAATATTGAGCTCACCGAACTGGAGCAAGCTGAAAAAGAAGCGGAGATCAAAGAAATGAACCTGGCATGCATGTCAGGTATGCTCCTCTGCCTAACACGCGATCAGCGCCTTGTGTACATCCTGGGAGAGTTGTTTAATGCAGACCACACGATCGGCTCGGAGATCTTGGGAATCAGTAAGCAGAATTTTCGCGTTCGTCTATCCCGGGCAAGAAAGGATCTTTTTCAATTCATGAATAACAAGTGTGGCCTGGTAAACAAATCAAATCCTTGCCGGTGCTATAAAAAAGTGACGGTCATGATCGAAAATAAGCGCATCGATAGCAAGAACCTGCTATTTAACCGGGAGGAGTACTCAAGTTTTCAGAAGCATATTTCACGCAATGCAGATGAAGCATTGTCCATTGTGGAAGACCAACATCGTCAACTTCATGATCGGTTGCCGCTCAAAGAGACCTTTGACAGAAAGACATTCCTGGATGGAGTAATCAGCGATGAAAAAGTTGTACGCCTATTCAACTTGAACTAGAATTTTTCTATCAAAGCTGTCACACCTGACCGGCTGATTGATCTAACCAAAAACAAAAAGACAATCAAAATGAAACATTCTTTTCAGACTTTAGCAGTAGTTGCAATGATGTTTTTTGCTCTGGGGGCAGAAGGACAAAAACAGAAGAAAGTGCAGAAGTTTAAGGTGAGCAAGATCATTGATTTGCCTGCCGACGAAATTTGGGCCGTAGTGGGTGAAGATTATGGTAAAATCGCCTATTCACATCCAAAAATCATCGCTTCAGATTACATTGATGGGTCGTTGAAAGCAGGAGAAGGGGCTCAAAGAGTCTGCTACTTCAATGAAAAGCAGACACAGTTCCTAAAAGAGAAAATGGTGAACTATGCTCCCGAACGTATGTCCTTTACCAACAAAGTGTACCAGGCAGGTAAGTTTCCTGTAGACCCCGATTATACGCAGGCGATCTATCGGGTTAAAGATCTGGGAAATGGGAAAAGTGAGTTTTCCTTCGACATGCAGTATCGAACAAAACCGGCCATCATGGGCTCCATGGCAAAAGGTAAATTCAAGAAACTGATCAACGACTATTTCATTGCAGTGGAGCACTACGTAAAAACAGGAGAACCTGTGACCAAAGAGAATTTTAAGGAAATCAAAAAGCAATACGCAAAAGCGGAGACCGGCATTGGCGAATTGCAAATGGTTGCTTCCATCCTGGACTGACATGGTAGACACTATCCAATTTGTGGGGGCCTCGGCCCCTTTTTTTATTTGGTGAACCAAGAGCTCCGGTGGTATCTTTATCAAATGATAACCCTGAAACAATTAGTTTCGGTTTCGTCCAACCTAACCCAAAAAAACTTTTTCGATCATTCCCTCAAGATTCGAGAAAATTCGATCTATGCGGTCACAAGCATATTAGCTGCGCTTTTCGTAGGAGAACTTACGGTCGATTTTGACAATACGACGGTACAGCTATGTATCTTGTTTCTCATCCCCAACCTCGCATTGAGCCTTCTTGTGAGATTAAAAGGATACCATTACTGGATTGGTTATGCCCAGGTCTTCCTGATTTATCTGGTCATTCAACTCCACTTCTTTTATAGCCCCACTTATTTTAACGTCCTGGTGTATTGGATGCCTTTTATTCCACTCATCAGTGTCTTTCTCATTAGCATTCGGGTCTCCTTTTTATGGCTTGCCGTCACCATCCTCACACTCTTATTCGATATTAAGTTCGGCCAAAATCAAATCGGCGAAAGCTATACCACTTCGCCTCGATTTGTCTCTTTTGGTACCGCCGGAATCGTTTTTGTCACAGGACTCTTTCTCGCCTATCTGTTCCTCTACCAATTGCTAACAAGCTATTATTTATCTGTTCGTCAGAAGCAAGATGAAATCAAGAGGCTGAATTCAGAACTCAAAGAATTGAATGAGACCCTCGAGAAGAAAGTAGAAGACAAGGTCGCTGACATCAAGTCTCAAAATGAGAAACTAGAAAAATACGCCTTCATGAATGCGCATGTAGTGCGAGCTCCACTTGCCAACATCGTCGGAGCGATGGAACTGTATCATCAGCTTGACGATGTGGAGCAAAAAGATGAGCTTCTTGAAATGGTGGAAGAGAGCGCATCCAAACTTGATCAGGCTGTGCGGGAGGTAGCGCTGGACCTCGGCAAACTCCCTGACTGAACCTATCCCCGAGTGCAGGAAGGACACGTTGCAGAAGCGCAGATGAATGGTGCAGGGGGTTCACCCCCTGTTGCAAACTTTTCGGGGGTTGTTGCAGAGTCGCCGGAAGAGGTTGCAGTTCCTTCGGATATCGTTGCAGAGCTGCCGGTGGATGTTGCAGAGGTTTCGACACATGTTGCAGTCTTTCCGGGGGTTGTTGCAGCTTCACCGGAAGACGTTGCAAGCGCTCCGGCACGTGTTGC
>CAZQDI010000204.1:0-6213 GCA_964591785.1 uncultured Roseivirgaceae bacterium | reverse complement strand
AGAGCACAAAGCGCTATTGACTCCTCGCTCGTACGGAGTGGCCATGCTCTTTCTTCCAAAGCCGCAATGGGAAGAAAGTCTTAACGCATTCATTGAAATCGCAAAATCTTTCCATTTCGAGGTATTTGCCACCCGTGAAGTACCGGTTGACAGCCTGCACGTCGGGCCAACCGCAAGAGAAAATGAACCGCACATCATCCAGGTCTTCCTGAAGCAAGGCGACCTGGCAGAAAAGGAACTGGAACGAAAGCTATATGTACTGAATAAGTATGCTTCTCACAACCTCTTGGCGAAGTTCGACGAGTTTTACATTGCCTCCCTTTCGTGCTATAAAATTGTTTACAAAGGGCAGCTGCGCACGGATCAACTCAAAGAGTACTACCTGGATCTTCAGGACGAGTTGTACAAGTCCGCATTTTCCATCATCCACTCGAGATTTTCTACCAACACCTTCCCGAAGTGGAGCCTTGCCCAGCCGTTTCGCTACCTGGCTCACAATGGAGAGATCAATACGATCCGAGGGAATGTCAACCGGATGAAAAGTAAGGAAATGCTCTTGGAATCGACGCATTTCACGAAAGACGAAATCAAGAAATTATTGCCAGTTTGTGATCCTTCGTTTTCTGATTCCGCCAACCTGGACGAATTGGTGGAACTACTGGTCATGGGCGGTCGTTCGCTGCCTCATTCCATGATGATGCTGGTCCCTGAGACCTGGCAATACAACAAAAGCATGGACGAAAAGACCAAGGCCTTTTATAAATACAATGCCTCCATCATGGAGCCTTGGGATGGTCCTGCGGCCTTGTGTTTCACAGACGGCGAGGTCATTGGCGCCACACTGGACCGTAACGGCCTTCGACCCTGCCGGTACACCATCACCTACGACGATCGGCTGATCGTTTCCAGTGAAACTGGGGCCCTGCCAGTGAATCAAAAAATCATTAAAGAGAAAGGAAGGCTCCAACCTGGCAAGATGATTCTTGCGGATCTGGAAAACGGAATTGTGAAGTTTGACAAGCAGTTGAAGGAAGAGGTAGCTGCCTCACAGCCCTACCGCGATTGGGTGAACAAGCACCGCATCAAACTGCGCTTCCTACCGGGACCCTTTGGTGATCCGGAATTTCTGTCCACCGAGGCATTGAAGACCTATCAGCTGGTAAATGGCTGGACTCGTGAAGCCATCGATAAGATATTACTTCCCATGTCAATGGAAGGTAAAGAACCGATTGGTTCTATGGGACTGGAAGTGCCGTTAGCAGGTCTGAGTACCTTCGCTCAACACCCGTCCAACTACTTCAAGCAATTCTTCGCTCAGGTCAGTAACCCACCCATCGACCCAATTCGGGAGCGGTTGGTGATGTCATTATTTACGAGGCTGGGAGAAGGTTCCAACATCCTTTCCGAGGAGCCATCGCACTGCCACCAGGTGCACATCACCCGTCCGATCCTTCGTCCACCTACCTATCAGAAGGTATTGGAACTCGGCAACCAGGGCTTTGAGCACCAGATTGTCGATTGCACATTCGCCAAAGATGATACCCTCGAAGGCGGAATCAAAAAATTATGCAAGGAGGCCGAAAAAGCTGCCAAAGCCGGCCATAAGATCCTGATCATCTCCGACCAGGGTGTGGGTGAGGACCGACTACCGATCCCTTCGTTACTGGCTACCGGGGCGGTACACCACCATTTGATTGATAAGAAACTTCGCTCGCTCACCAGCATCGTCGTGCACGCGGCCGATGTGGTGGAGGTGCACCATTTCGCTACGCTGATTGGCTACGGCGCAAGCGCCGTGATGCCCTATCTGGCATTTGGTCAGATGAAAGTATTTGCAGAAAAAGAAAATCGTGACTTCGACGAGCTGTCCGACAACTATGCGCAGGCAGTCGGAAAAGGACTCCTCAAGATCATGTCGAAAATGGGAATCTCCACCTTGCAATCCTACCAGGCCGCTCAGATTTTTGAGATCATCGGACTGGCAGATAAGGTGGTAGATAAATGCTTCAAAGGCACAATCTCCCGCATCAACGGCAATGGCTTCAAACACCTCGAAGCAGGCATCCGCCACAACCATGGGCAGGCCTTTGAGCCTTCCAGTTACATCCCACACGGTGGCGTGTACTCCTGGCGACGTGATGGGGAAAAGCATCTGATCGATCCCGAATCGGTGCACATGCTCCAGAAAGCGACCAAGCTGAACGACTACGCCCTCTTCAAGCAGTATTCGTCCCGACTCAACAACCCGGAGTCCCCCTTCTATATTCGACACCTGCTCGAATTCAAGCAAGGCACCCCGATCTCCATTGATTCGGTGGAGCCTGTGGAAAAAATTCTCAAGCGTTTTGCGACCGGGGCGATGTCCTTTGGTTCCATTTCACACGAGGCACATAGCACGCTGGCCATCGCAATGAACCGCATCGGCGGGAAGAGCAACAGTGGTGAGGGAGGCGAAGACGCCATCCGCTACGAACCCCAGGAAAACGGCGACTCACAGCGGTCGCGCATTAAGCAAGTTGCTTCCGGGCGGTTTGGGGTGACCTCCCACTACCTGAACAATGCTGATGAAATCCAGATCAAAATTGCACAAGGCGCAAAGCCCGGCGAAGGGGGCCAGTTGCCCGGCCATAAAGTAGACAAGTGGATTGCCAAAGTGCGAATGTCTACCCCGGGCGTCGACTTGATTTCTCCGCCGCCACATCATGACATCTATTCGATCGAAGACCTGTCACAACTGATCTTCGACCTTAAAAATGCAAATCCTGATGCTCGCATCAATGTGAAGTTGGTTTCTCAGGCGGGAGTCGGCACCATTGCCGCAGGTGTAGCCAAAGGTTTTGCCGACGCAATCCTCGTATCCGGCGCAGACGGTGGGACCGGTGCCTCCCCCCTAAGTTCGATCCGACATGCGGGCTTACCATGGGAGATGGGACTCTCGGAAGCACAGCAGACACTCGTGAAAAACCGCCTGCGTAGCCGGGTGGTGCTGCAATCCGACGGAAAGATGATGACCGGCAGAGACATTGCCATCGCCACCTTATTGGGCGCCGAAGAATGGGGGGTCTCGACCGCTGCACTGATCGCTGAGGGGTGTATCATGATGCGTAAGTGTCACTTGAACACATGCCCCGTAGGCATCGCGACGCAGCGAGAAGAACTGCGAGAGCTATTTACCGGCGATCCGGAACATGTGATTACGATGTTCCGATTCATGGCAGAAGAGCTTCGCGAGATCATGGCAGAGTTGGGCTTCAAGACGATCAACGAGATGGTCGGCCAAAGTCACTTGCTGCAACAAAAAGCTAAACCCGATGCCAAAGGCTTGGACTTCTCCAGGGTGGTGGCATTTGAAGAGACCAAAGATACGCGCTATAACTCCCGAAAGCAGCAGGACCTGCTCGACCAAGCCCTCGATTACAAAATCTGGGACGATCTTGAAGACGAGATTGCAAATGGATTTGTAGCCTCGTACGACTACCCGATTCAGAATACCGACCGGTCGACCGGTGCAATCATTTCAAGCATTGTTTCCAAGCAATACGGGGCCGACGGCCTGCCTGACAACCTGATCAAGACGAAATTCAAAGGTTCGGCCGGACAGAGCTTTGGCGCCTTCCTTGCCAAGGGCATCAAATTTACCCTGGAGGGTGATGCCAACGATTATGTAGGTAAGGGACTGTCTGGCGGACGGGTGATCATCCACCCGCAACGCAACGTGCGATTCCATGCCAGAGAAAACACCATCATCGGGAACGTGGCACTCTATGGAGCGACCAGCGGTGAATGTTACATCAACGGCATCGCCGGAGAACGCTTTGCCGTGCGGAATTCCGGAGCGGTCGCCGTAGTAGAAGGCGTAGGCGACCATGGCTGTGAATACATGACCGGCGGGACGGTCGTAATCCTGGGGGATACCGGGAAAAACTTTGCCGCCGGCATGAGTGGCGGCATCGCGTACGTTCTGGACATCAACGGCAGCCTGCGGGACAACTGCAACATGGAGATGGTGGTGTTCGATTCCTTGGATCAGAACGACATCCAAAAAATCAGGACACTCATTGTGAATCACCTGCGACATACCTCCAGTAGTCTGGCGCAGGAGATCCTGCTCGACTGGGAACGCCACCTGAACTACATGGTGAAGGTAATCCCGGTAAAATACAAGAGTATTTTGGAAGCAGAGAAGTCGAAAATTCCAATGACCCCTATTTATTAAAAGACATTTATCATGGGTAAACCAACAGGATTTTTAGAATACACCCGAGAGCTTCCCACCCGGGAAGACCCCTCCAAACGAATTGAATACTACGCTGAGTTTGACCTCGATTTTCCGGAAGAGAAAACCAACGAACAGGCGGCCCGATGCATGGACTGCGGGGTCCCGTTCTGTCATTCCGGATGTCCACTGGGCAACAAGATTCCCGACTTCAACGATGCGGTGTACCGCAACGAATGGGAAGAGGCCTGGACCATCCTGAAGTCCACCAACAATTTCCCGGAATTTACCGGCAGGATCTGCCCGGCCCCGTGTGAGGGCTCCTGCGTGCTCGGCATCAACCAGCCGGCAGTGGCGATCGAACACATCGAAAAGTCCATCGCAGAGAAAGCCTTTGACCTGGGTCTGGAGCGTGTGAACAAACCCATCAAGTCCACCGGTAAGAAGGTGGCTGTAGTGGGTTCCGGACCGGCAGGACTGGCCGCTGCTGACCAACTGAACCAGGCGGGGCACACTGTGACCGTCTTCGAGCGCGACGAAGAAATCGGTGGACTCCTGCGGTTTGGAATCCCGGATTTTAAACTCGACAAAGACGTGGTACGACGTCGGATTGATTTACTGGAGAAAGAAGGCATCGCCTTCAAGACGCGCACCAATGTAGGACAAGACATCCCTGCAGCCCAGCTGACGAAAGACTTTGACGCCATCGTGCTATGCGGTGGCAGCACCATTCCTCGAGACCTGCCCATCCCCGGACGAGCGCTCGAAGGAGTACATTTTGCCATGGAGTTCCTGACGCAACAAAACCGCGAGGTGGCAGGCGAAGTATCGCACCGCGACATCACTGCTGAAGGCAAAGACGTGGTGGTGATCGGTGGTGGAGACACCGGCTCGGACTGTGTGGGGACCAGCAACCGCCACGGCGCTACCTCCATCACACAGATTGAAATCATGGACAAGCCGCCGCTCGAGCGGGCAGAGGCCAACCCCTGGCCGGAGTGGCCGTTGATCTTGCGGACCTCCTCCTCGCACGAGGAAGGGGCCGACCGAAAGTGGGCGATCCTGACCAAGGAATTTGTTGGTGACCAGGGTAAACTGTCCGGACTAAAGGTGGTGGACGTCTCCTTTGAAGGTGGTAAACTGGTGGAAAAAGAAGGCTCTGAGCGCATCATCCCTGCACAACTGGCCTTGATAGCCGCCGGCTTCCTGCACCCGCAAAAGGAAGGGTTACTCGAACAGCTGAAGGTGTCTTTGGACGCACGGGGCAACGTCTCCACGAGTGATTTCAAGACTTCAGTGAATAAGGTATTTGCGGCCGGCGACATGCGACGAGGACAATCTTTGGTGGTATGGGCCATCGCAGAAGGACGAAAAGCAGCGAAGCAAGTGGATGAGTTTCTGATGGCGTAACTTGCTATCATGAAGCAAGTCTTTTCCTTTCTCAAGGCACTGGAGGCCAACAACAACCGCGACTGGTTCAACGCGCACAAAGACGAATTCAAACAGGCGGAGGGCCAATTCAAACAGCTCGTGCAGGAGGTCCAGAATGGACTGACGGGCATCGACAACATCCTGACAGAATCCACGAAGACGTTTCGAATCTATCGGGACGTGCGTTTTTCGGAAAATAAAACCCCATATCATGTGCACCGCAGTGCCAGCTTCAAGCGGGCGACAGCAGAGCTTCGAGGGGGCTACTACCTGCGAATCCAGCGTGGGCAGTCTGTCGTGGTGGGCGGCTTCTTTGGGCCCGAATCTGCCGACATGCTGCACATCCGCAAGCAGATCCAGCAGGACCCAACACCCTTACGGGAAATCCTCGCCTGCGACGACGTTGCCAACTATTTCGGTGGGCTACAAGGCGAGCAGGTCAAAAGTGCGCCCCGGGGATTCAACAAAGAAGATCCGGCCATCGATTTGCTTCGCTACAAACAGCTGATCCTCCGCAAGCCGTTTACGGACGCCGAAGTGAAGGCTTCCGACTTCAGCCAACAGGC
>CAZQDI010000203.1:0-6232 GCA_964591785.1 uncultured Roseivirgaceae bacterium | reverse complement strand
TTCATGCTCCCCTTGATCTTCCATTAACCTCGTTATTTGAATCCTTTCAAAGTTTATATTGGAAGTTTTAGAATTTATTAGATTAAGATCTGTAAAGGTCGAATCCATTATGCTACCAGATATTAACTCTGACGAGTTAATAGAAAAATGTTTGAACGAACAATTATCTACACTGTAGTTGGTAAATTGGCAATTTTTGGCTCTTAGGTTTAATACTTCAGAAGCTTGAATTCTGAATGAAATGAAAGTAGAATGATTAGCCGTTATAGATCCCGAATTTGAATTTCTTATTTCAGAGTTTTTCCAATCATTTTTAACGAAGTTACAATCTGTAAAGTGGGTAGAATCGAATTGCCTGTTTTCAAATTGAAAATTATCAAAGGAACACTTTTCAAATCTAGCATGCTTTAATTCAGACTTATCGAAACTGCATCTATTGAGTCTGCAGTTAATAAATTCAGAATGAGTCAATTTACAAGAGTCAAATATGGTTTTGTTCAAGTTGCATGCTCTAAAAATTGAATTGGGAATATTAGATTGAGAAAAATCGTAGCCGGGAAATTCAACGCTCTCAAATTCAATGCTTTTTAAATCTAGATTTGATAAATCTTTACTCTTCAGCTGATTAAATGAAACAAAATCTCTGATAAAAATAACCACCTGATCCGTATTCTCACAGTACTCTCGATTTTGTCGATGAAGTAAAGAATTTGCCACAAAATACTCTTGAATTGAAAAGTGAGCGAATTTATACTCTCCTTCAGAATTTACATGCAGCAACGACCTCCCTTCGACACTGAGGTAAGGCAATTTATCTAGGTTATCAATACCAAAGCAAAGGTCCATTATTTCATAATCTTTTATGAACCTAGATTTTTCTCTCTCATACATTTTCATGGCTATAATATGACAGGCTTTTTTTAATGGTCGCTTGTCATTAATAACCCCTTTAACGAGTTCCCTATTTAACCATGCATCGACTAAAGTGTCGTATATGTCATAGACGGAGTCAAAATGAGTATTACGCTCCAAGAGAAGTTCAATGTAAGAAAGCAACATTGGCCGAAATTTCAAGGACTTCATTTTGCTCACTATGGCAAATGCCTTAGACTTAAGAGTTGGTTCAGTAAACTTCTTATTGAGGTAATCTGATACTTGTGTATCATTAAATGGAGCCAAAAATAATTTTGAACAATAAAAACCATGTAAATTAATTTGACCAGGAACCCTACCATCTTCCTCATATTGACTTGGAAAAAACTGTGTCCTACAAGTGATTAAAACTTTCTGGAAGTGTTTGGTCTCCTTTAGGAGTAACTGCAATCGAGAATAGAAGTTTTCCCAAGCAAGCGGGTCTTCATCAAGGGCGTCAAGAAGTAGTATAGAGCTGGATTGATTTTCAATTTCTTCAATGTCCTGACTAGTGCTCTCTCCGAGTTTGAACAGGTGTACCTTAGATTTGTACTCCTCGTTGATTAGACTCAGAAGCTTTATCATGACCAAAAGACTCGACTTTCCCATTCCGGCATCAGACAAAATAAACGAATGAGAAAACTTGGGATTCGAATCGAAGAAATTGCTTATCAACAAGAAGACATTGTTCTTGGCTATCAGCCCTATGTCATCATCTATATAATCTGCTGGATTAAGATTCTGGGCTTGTGGTGTTACATAAAAGGGTACAAGGTAATCTAAGCTTTCAAATATCTTTTCAATAAAGTCTATTTCTGTTTGATGATTGATTCTTAGATCAGGCAATTCGTTGACAAGTTTATCTAATAAAATTCCAAGGTCATCAAAAAGGAGGCTAGACATGTGTAGATTTTATTAAAACCAATTTAGTATCATGTAAAATAATAAGTTATATACATTTATTTGTATATCTATGATTATAATTAAAAATACATTAAACTTTTATTAAGTGTTATCTGACGTCAAAATGATTGCATCTACTCTCCTTTATTTTCATCGATTTCTAATCGATAAGTTGATTACTAACCCTAGACATTTGTACTTACCTATAATAGGTTCATCTCTGAGCTGTACAGTCGCTTCTGCAGTCGCTCAAGCCGCTGGGCTTTTACTTTCTCTCTTGAAAGAGAAAGTAAACAAAGAGTTCAAGAAGGAATAATCGGCCAGCCGCACTGACGGGCGCATCCCCGCGATTCCTTCTGGCCAGCGCACCTTCCTATTCAAAGCTCCTTGTCCATATCGAAGATTTCTATTTAACATAATGTAGAGACACTAATGAAACTGGCTTTTGTTCTTATACCGCACCAGATGCTCCCCAAATTATGGAGCCAGGCTCAGGAAATACAAGGCCAAGTGAATCTCGCTTGCTGCGCTGCGAGAGCCTTGTATTTGCCTCACCTGATCCATTGTAGCCGGTAGCCCTTGGCGCGGTTGCCTGGGGCTTCATTTAAATCTTTCTATCATGTATGATTATCTCGTAGTCCTGGAAGTTCCCGGCTTAAAGTTTCCAGAGTCTTTAAAGTCTTATGAAGTCATGGCTTCAAATCGCTATGCAGCGCGTAAGCTGGCCATGCTTAAGTACTGTAAGCATGCCATTTGGTGGGCTGCTGTGCTCAAAACTTGGGGGCCTTGAGCCCCTTTGTAAATAAAGGATAAAATGGACTCCACCTCTACCCTTTTAATAGTATTTGATTTATCAAACCCGTTTTTAGTGGTTTGATCTCAGTAATTCCTACCATTAAAATTATCTAGCCTCGACTTGATTCAAAAACCAAACATTGACTTAACTCGCTCTATCAATGACCGTTTTTTCTGAATAGACCTTGATTTCTGAGGCTTAACTAACTCAACTGCTTGGTCAAATGACAAAACTTGAGACTTCTTTGAATAATATTTTTGTTCGAGGCTCTGGACTTGGTAATGGAGGAATTTTAGGTCGTCATACTTTACCAACCATTGGTTCAACTGGTCGCGGACGCGGATATAACTGGCTTCATCTTCACTGCCTTTTTCGATCAGAGCAACTATATAATCATTTCGATTTGACCAAGGACTCGTTCCGTAGTCATTCGCCAGTGCATCATCAAAGATTTCTATCAAATCATCAATAGAACCAACATTTACAGGGTTGAATCGTGCAAAGTGTTCTGGAAGCCTTTTGTTCCTTAGAATCCATTCCTTAATGAGTTTAAAGCCTGTTTCCTCGTCTATTATCCCTAATATCTGGATATACCTGAATATGATTTCTTCATCCTCTTCCTCTTGTACCAGCCCTTCTATCTTCTTGACTACAGGATGATACCGAGCTTCCGCAAGCTTGTTTGCTGTATGAAGTCTTGATTCCTTACCAAGTAGATCAATCGCCTCAATTAGTTTTGTTCGATCGCCACCCAATTCGGTGTATTGAGTGATGAACGTTCTTTGGTCATAGTCGTCCCAATCTTCGTTGAAGACTTCGGCTAAAATGAGAGGTGTAGCTTCTGAAACTTTAAAGTCTTGACAGAATTGATAATGACTCTGCTTAACAGCCGGCACCAAATCGTTTGTTTGTAGGTTTTCCAAAACCCGATTAACCACCTTCTCTTGTCCAATTTTAGTCATGACAAAGTCAAAGGAGTTTGGCTTTCTTTCTTCCGTATCGTTGTCCTGATTTGATTTTTCGCGTTTTACCGGAAGCAGGTAACACTGAACAGAGAGAAGGTCTAAACAGACATCTTCAGATACTTCAATATCTAGCCTCTGAATAAAGAAGGAGATATATAATTCTGAATATCGATAATGATAGCGGTTTTCTGTTCTATGCTCAATAGCGGTTTTGAAGTTGGCTGTTTTTAATTCATCATGTACCCATGACGTTATGAACTCACGCACTTCATCGGGATATTCGAAATCCTCTTCATTTTGATCGAATTGCACGATTTCGTGCAATTGGAACCAAAGCCAGCGCTTGTCATCGGCAACTAGGGCCTCAATTTCTTTTAGCTCAACATACTTCTTATCACGGGCGAAATCCCTGAGTGTCTCAACCACTATATGGTTGGACATTTCATCATCGTTGAAGTTTTTCTTTTTCCAATCAAACAGTTCCTCCCAAGTAAGCTTACCACCTGTTTCGGATTCTTCTCTAAAGAGTTTTTCTGTTTCCGCTAAGAATTCTTGTTTCGCGAATAACAGCTCAATATCTCTTTGCTGCCTTGCCTTTCTTAGAGCCTCGTGATCAACATTTTTGAATGAATACTTTTCGCTATCAATGTTTAGTAGTTCTTGATGATACTGGTCGTACATGTCGCGCCTACCGTCCATTCCCAAGACGTTTCTGAACTGCCATGTTCTAGGTTCAATGAACTTCCCTTCCCTGATTTCTTTTACTAAGAATTGGAGACAATCTTGATTGCATACTATGGCCATTCCATATGTCAGTTCAAACCCACTGTTTTCTTCTTTTTGCCAACCTTCATAAAGGATTTTGAAAGCCTTTAACTGTGTGTTGGTCTTATTAAAGAATTCGAGGAAGTCTTTACTCAGCTCTCTATGATATCTCCTCGAGAAGGAAGAAAGTAAGTTTAGAGCGTTTTCAAATAATTCAGGAAAGTCGCTGTACAAACCAGCCGCTTTTTCCAGCATTTTGCCTACCTGTTCAAAGAAAACCCTTTCAAGTCTTGACGGGTCTTCACACTTGGCTGCCCAATCAAAAAATACCTTAACACTTTCTGGAGTCTTTATCTTTTTAAGGACTGCTTCAAGAGCATACTTTTCATCTGAGAGGCGCGGTCTCTCATTCCTCGGTTGCCCATTCCTTCTGACTCTGATTCCTTCAATAAGTTCAATCCCTCGTAAGAGAAGCGGCAAGTGTTTTTCATAATGATTCGAATGCTCTAAATAGCGATAGAGCCCCGCCCGTAGATACTGGCTTGTTTCAAAGTCATTGGATTTCAGGATGCTTGCCGTAAGCTCTTCATCACTCATTTCTAGTTTGGCAAGTGCATTAAAACATGAATACTTTATTTCATCTGATAATTCACTGCTGCATAACTTGGACATTAATATCTCCCGAACTCTTTCAGAATAATCTGCTATTTGTTCGAAGTAATGTAAAATTCGAAGTGCCTCCGTTATTACTAGTTTGTCAATAGAACTCTCAATTTTTTGGAGTAAGTATTCTATGATTTCCGTACTATCTGAAACGAATATGGCTAGGTCTTCTGTCTCAAACTTTTCATTTCGTATGATGATTTGTTTTGATTCATAATCATCATATATCTCTCGAAATAGCTTTTCTCTTGTCTTTAATTCGAGTTTATCTTTTTCGAACCTTACTAGAATGTCTGGTTCAACATCCATAATCCAAGCGGTGAGCTTTTCATATGTGTCTTCACCTGGCCCCAACAGACTGAAAAGAAACGATACTGTATTCAACCATGAAGGTTTGATCTTTTTATAGTCTGGACTAAACGAGACAAAGTATTGAATCTCTTCGAAGGATAGGTTTGATAGAAAGTGAGCAGCTAAAAACTCCTGAAAATTGTTGTGCTCAAACTCCCATCGGTCGGCTTCTGTGGATTTGTTGAAGAGAAACGTACGCTTGATAATTTCCAGTAATCTTTGATCTGGGACCAACGGTTGAACTTCTGTTTTTTCATCGAGATAATTGCGCCCGAGACTTTCAGCAATAGCAGCTAGTTGTCGAATGCTTTCCTGGACCTTGTGGGTATGATCTTGAATATTGATTCCAGCATTAGCGAATTTTTCAAAATCGTCTTCAATTCGCTGAGAAATCAAATGCTCGAACACCGTCTTTTTGGAAGTAGGGATTTCCTTTTTGGCTTCGTAAAATTCAACCAGATTAACCAAGTAAAAAGGAGAATACAGTAAATCGTAGAACTTCTTTAGCCTAAGATCTTCAATGAAATCCTCCGGCCTTACATCGATTCTACCTTGTAGATAACCATAGATTGAAGCGTATTGCAAAGGGCGTATGAGATAAGAACTAAACCCTTCAAGTTTTGCGCTCCTTTTATCAGTCTCAGTGATATAGAAATTATTTCGGCAAGTGACTACAATTTTCGCCTTTGGATACCTTTTACTCAGTATTTCGATCTTGCTAGAAGCTATGTCAATGTAATCTGCATGTACTTCGTCCAAAGCATCCAGGAGGATTAGGAGATTCTCTTCTGGAACATTTTCAAAATCAGGATATTCTAAAGTTAGAAGGTCTTCGATTTCCTGAGTAGTTAGCACATTCAACCGAATTTTAATAGGT
>CAZQDI010000202.1:0-6457 GCA_964591785.1 uncultured Roseivirgaceae bacterium | reverse complement strand
TTTCGATCGTAATTTCCCGGAAAAGAAGCGTCGTCATCTGGGTCGTATTTCTGGCCATTGGTTTGGGAATAGATAGCTATGCTGCCCTTGTTCCGATGCAATCTCTCCCAGTTTGGTTTCGAGTAGCTTGGGTTGCCAGCGTTCCATTACAAGTAGCTCTGGGTAGTTATCTGGGTGGGCGGATGCTTAAAAGAAGCACTAGTTGAAGTTCGAAAAAGAATGCAATCATCCCCAGTTTGCAACGGGTTTCACTCTTGTACAAAGATATTTCAGTTAGCCAGCACGCGATTCAAAAACGCGTGCTGGCTTGTTGAAGTACATCGATCTGAGGGCTAGGCCAATCCAAAGTAGAAACTGAGAATTCCCAGCGTGTTAAAAGTGCCATGCACCACCACCATAAACCACAAGTCGTATTTACGTAGGTAAAAGGTGATTGAAAGCATGGCCCCGGTACAGCCCGCGACCAATTGTCCAGTGATGCCTTGCTGCATGTGCATGTATCCAAAGAAGCTGCAAAGGATTAGAATGTTGATCACCAGACTGATCTTGCTGTCTCCGAAAAATTTCACAAACTGGCGCATCAAGTACCCACGGAAAATGATTTCTTCTCCAAACGCTGCCGTCACCCACACAATCAACAACCACGTAATTGCGGTGGGAAGATTCCCTTTCAATTGTTCCATGTTGGAATACACAATGGGAACTCCGGTGATCCACTCAATGGTTGGGACAAGTACCGCGACATAAAAAACAAAGATTCCAAATGCAGTCAAAGGCGCCAGGACCAACAGGTTTTTTGCATTGAATTTTTCCCTGTAAAACCCAAGTCCAGCAAATGGCTTTTTATTGAACTCGAAATAGTTCGCCACAATCATCAACAGGGAGATAATGATGTTCTCAAAAATTGTTCGGGTGATTGGTCCAAAGTACATGAAACACATGATGGCCACGGTGACGATGGGAAGTATGATTTGTTTTAGAGTTAGCTTATTCATCTTTCTATTTTTTTTAATTGATATGAGTGCAATATCAAGTTGCCATATCGGCATAGAAAGCTATTTGTGCTGGATCATCGCTTCGGCAGGTTGAATTGTCACGACCTTAGTTATTGGTTCATCCAATTTTTGAAATCACCTGTTTTTGGTCTGCTGACAATGAATTGCTGGTCCCTCGGGTGGCTGACGAAAAGGATGACCCGATGGTTGAAATAGGGCTCTATTTTAACAATGGCTGATTTCGCCACGATCTGCCCTCGATTGATTTTAAAAAATTTGGTGGAATCCAGTGTTGCGAAAAGCTCATCAATGGTCTCTTCAATGATGAATCGTTTGTCGACGGTCACACCGAAAGTGATGCTGTCTTCGGAATAGCAGTAGAGTAAATCCGAGAGTTTAAGCTGTACAAACCCGTTTCCTGACTTGACCAATATACCCTCTCGTTTGGCCGGGCTATGCAGGTCAGTGAGTAGCTGCCTGATCGTAGCAGCATCGAATGCAGCAGTGGTGTTGGACTGCAGGAATTTTTCAAGTGCCCCGGTCAGGTCTTCTTTTTGGATGGGTTTGAGCAGGTAGTCGACGCTGTTGACCTTGAACGCCTGAATCGCGTATTGGTCAAAGGCCGTGGTGAAGATGATGGGAGCCTTGACAGTTGTTTTTTCGAAAATCTCAAAGCTCAAGCCATCCGCTAGTTGGATGTCCATGAAGACGAGGTCGGGGGTTTCGTTTTGTTCAAACCACAGGACGGCATCTTCTACCGTATCGATAATTTCCAGCAATTCGTACGAAAAGTCACAGGCTTTCAGCATGGATTGCAACTGGCTTACCGCCCTGATTTCATCTTCAATGATCAAGATCTTCATAGTCATTCTTTAAGTATACTTCCATCCAACAAGGGGAGGGCGACGGAAAATTGATGGCCATCATTCACCACCTCCACGGATCGATCTGAGATGAGGGCATATCGCTTTTCAATATTCTTCAAGCCCATTTTTGTCGAAGGTAGTTGGGTGGACTTTCGTTGTATTTTGTTTGAGACCACAACGAAACCATTTGCGGCGGTCACCTTTATTTCCAGGGGCCTGGACCGGGAAACCACATTGTGTTTGATGGCATTTTCCAGCAGTAACTGGAGGCTCATCGGGGCAATCAGCTGCGTTTCCAGGGCTTCGGGGAGGTCCCAATTCAATTTTAGGTTTTCTCCGAACCGTTCGGTTTGGACGTGAATATAGGCTTTCGCAAACTTGAGCTCCGCCTTCAGAGAAATCAAATGGGCATTGCCCGATTCCAGTAAAAAGCGATAAATGTCCGAGAGTTTGTCTACGAACTGCATGGCGTCTTCCTTCGGGCTTTGGTCGATGATGTCACGCAGGGTGTTTAACGTATTGAAGAAAAAGTGGGGCTGTGCCTGATTGCGTAGGGTATCGAGTTCGGCTTGAATGATCGCCTGCTTGGCCTGTTCCTCTTCTCTGACTGATTTCTTAAGCAGTACGAAGAAGTAAATGGCCTCATAGATGGCGAGGGTCATGCTAGAGAGAAACACGACGACGACCAACGACCGGACTCTCTCCTGGAAATCGTACCTGACATTCTCGGAGATTAGCGTAATCAGGCGGACGCCGATGTAGTCGACTACCAACACGGTGATCAAAGTGCCGCAAAAAAGGAGGATGATTCGCTTTGCACTATCCTGTAGGCTTGGATACCTTTTCCGTAAGCGGATCAGGATCGACCGGTTGATCATCCAGTCGCAGGAAGAAAAAAACAAAGAAGCCACCAGGGTGATCGCAAGTTCAATGGGTGTGAGGGGGTCTGCATTGAAATTGAAGACATAGCTGGACGATAGCCCTAAGAACAGGATACCGATCATCGCGAACCATTGATCATCAAAGCCCAGGTACCGAATGCGTTTTTCCTTGTTTGTAATCATCTTAATCTCAAGTGCTACTTATTTGCAGCGTGTTAATGGTCTACTGTTGGGCAAGATGCAGTTTGATTTCCAAATTATGAAAGGACTTTGCATTGAGTCGTCGTTAAATGAGTTTGAATTGCGAAAGGTACGGACTGCGGAGGCAGCCATAAGGGATGATTATCAGGTTTGGACATCTTGATGCCCAGAGGGAATTGGCTTACAAAGGAGGCTCTGATGGCACTCGTTGCAAACGGGAATCTGGAGATCATGCAGTAGCCCTGCACCTTATCTATTTTCCTTTCGTTTCGCAATCAGTACCTTGACCTCTTTTCGGAACCGTATGTTCTGTTGGTACTGTTTTTTGTTTAAATATTCTATTAAATACGCCACCACAGCCCCTCCAAAAATGGCAATGCCAATTTCTGAGATTACGTCCAGGACCACATCGTTGATAAAGTTTCCCCATTCTCCTTCAAAGAAGAAGGCAAGGGTCCTTGCCGCAATGGTAAGTAGCAGTCCTACAACAAAAAAAATGCCCAGGTAGGCAGCATGAAAATGCTCTTTGTTAATGATTAGGTCAAGCTCGTCCGGGTTCTTCTCGTAGTAGTCAATGGTTGCTTCCGTAATTTCCAACGTATCCGAAAAGATGAGGGCTGTGAGTTGGTCAACTAATTTCATGGGTTATGCAAATGGTTTCGAAAGATCCAAAGTTAAACCCAATCGAACCTTTACCTTAATTGAGTAATTGCCGTCGTTCTTAGCACGTTAAGTGACGGACCTGGAGACGGAGCAGTTAGTTCAAGGCAAAACCTAAGGAATCAATGGGTTCAATTCATCAGAACAAATACAAAGCATCTCCCATGCCGGGGGTGATTCCGTAATGATTCAAATGATCGATGACCTCCTGAATTTGTGCTTGTTCCTTTTTTAAGTCAAAAGGCTGTCCCTCCGCATCCAGAATTTGACCACCCAGTCGGGATTGGGCGTATGCTACGGATTTGTTCATCGCAAGTAGCACTTGATCTGGTGAAATGGACCTTGGAATACTAAAGCCAAATATTAAATCTTCCGTTTGAACCCTGCCGGCAGCAATTTCCTCGGGAAAGAAATAACCAGGATCAGTACTTGTCCAGACACTCATTAAATAATCATCTCCATGGGGCAAGTCATTGTTCCAATGAAAGAGGTCCATGTCGCCCCAGGTCAATCCCAACGACATCATCACGTCCCAAATTGCTGTTCCTTCAAATTTTTCATCGGCTTTCAAGACCATAATGGAATACAGATTGTTATCCGAGACAAACGTGGAAAGCGCTTCTGACATCTTTGCCGCTGCTTCAATGGTGTAATTCGTGCCGATATTGTTCGGGGTCAACTGTTGAGCAATTTCAGTGACAGAGTTTTTGTAACGCTCCAATAGGGCGGGGCTGTAGACAGTGGGTGGATCTTCCAGTGGATCAACCAATTTCCAACCCAGCGCCACCTTCGAGAATTCGTTGACTTCCTTACTTGTGACGAAATAGGTCCATTTGGTATCCCCTTTTGGGATGCAATACAGCCAGGGGTAATTGTGCTGGGCTCTCCATTCTTTGTCGAAATACTGGGAGAGGTCTGTTCGAGCGAAGTAGCGCTGCTCGGTAGCTTCCAGTGTGATGATCCAATCGAATTTTTCATTGGCATAGTATTCCTTTTCTTCCACCACATCTGGAACAGCCAGTGGGTCCACCTGGAGTGTGAGGAGGTTGCTTACATCCTCTTTTCCTGTAGTGGACAGCACGTTCCTGACACGTTCCTCGCTTTCAGAAGCGGTTGAAAGGGTGTATTCGGAAGTTGTGGGATGGTTTTTTGTGGGTGAACCACAGGCAAGAAGGAAGGCTAATAGTAAGGTCGTTATTAATTTCATTCTTCTACAATGTTGAACTGATTTAGGTGTGGCATAGCTCCGTGTGACAAGGTTAACTCAATAAGTTCAGTATCGTGTTTATTTCCGCTGAGCTTGAATTTGAATGTGGTAGTGGTATCGTTAGGGTGGGACCAGGCATTGACGTTTCCAAAATCCAAGTCGGTTCCAAAGATTGCTACGATGGGCTCATAGTCGGCACTGAGCTTTTGGGCAGTCCGGAAATTTCTTTTCATCTGGTGGATTGTATGAGCAAAAGGATTGGAAAATATCATAAGCAGGATGATGATCCCCGTCCAGAACCTGGGTATTACTTTTTCCCAAAGAATACCCAATCCTTCGTCTACTTTTGATGCATAGCGTACGGTTTTGTTCTGTTCGGGCTTTCCCTTCAGCATCCAACCGATGGTTCCCAAGCCCACCATCACAGTGGAAGTAGGGATGACAAGGTTAATGGTGATGATGTCAACCTGCAATGTGAACAGTCCTATGAAGAAGAGAAGAGATCCGTACCCAATGAGATGTCTGGAATATCTTTTGATCATTGAAGAAGGTCTTTAATGCCAAATCTGACAGGGGCGATCCCCGTACTTTGGCACAAAACACTAAGCTAATGAATCTACCAGCGCACACAAAGTTTCAAAGGACGCTGCTGACCACGCTCACTGAATCCTGGCGGATTTTGATCCCCGGTTCTGACAAAATCTCTGCCCCATATCCCGGAAATTTTTAGAGTCTCAAATGCTGAGACTCTCATACAGTACCATTGCATGGAATGGGAATTGATCCTCCTGAACTCCGAAGAGCAATCAATGAGGGCGATGACTCTTTCATTGAACCAATTTTTCAAACATCAAAACTTAGTAGCCATGGCAACCAGAAATTTAGTTTCCATCAAGATTAGTAAAGACAACAAAACCAAAATCGACGCAGCGGTCGTTGAATTGAATCAACTATTGAAACCGATGTTGATCTCCCTCACCCCACAGCAACGTAGGGAAGTACCAAAGATGGGGGATAGGACCGCGCCACTGGTAGAGAAGATCCTGGATTATGCGCGCAGCAACCCGGAGTTTACCCCACCTTATATGAATGTAGATGAGATGGAGGTTGACCTGAAGGCAGTAGATGAATTACAATCGATCTACCGGCCGCTGTTGCAACTGATGCAGCAACTGGACGACAGCATTTTACTGAGTGGCAGCGAGGCTTATGTGGCCTCATTGGCCTATTATAATTCAGTGAAAGTCGGTGCCCGGATGAACGTACGAAATGCCAAGGCCATCTTTCGGGACCTTCAACAACGTTTCAAAAGCATTCGAGGAGTAAAGGCGGAAGAGGAATCTGATGAGTAAGTGCCCAAGTGGTTATGTGGACAGCAGGCACCTCTGAGGTGCCTGCTCGGGCCACAAGTCCTCGATCTCTAAGCAGTTTTTCGATCCTTCCGGTTGTTTTTTCGCAAGCGCTTCAATCGTTACTTCGATTCAGCGTCTTTTTTTTGCTCGCTCGAGTAATTTTTTTACCTGCTCAAGTCTTTTTGCTTACTGAAAGTGTTTTTGAGCTTTGACCTCAAGACTTTTTGCTCAGTGCTGGAGTAGTTTTTCGAACCCGTCATTTCTTTTTTTCTCCTGCACGGACCTTTCTTTTAAG
>CAZQDI010000201.1:0-6469 GCA_964591785.1 uncultured Roseivirgaceae bacterium | reverse complement strand
GAATTATGGCGAAAGACGATCAAAATAACGATAAAGAAGAAGACGATTTTTTCGGAGACGACGAAGATTTCGGCTTACCAGAGCTGGATTTCGATTCACTGGAAGATGATGACTTTGACATAGGTGACGACGATTTCTCTGCTGATTCTGATGAAGAAGATGCAGATGATACGTTTGAAGATATGGACAGCATGTTTGAGGATGATACACCAGAGCCTGCCGAAGCTTCTGTGGATGAAGAACCCGCGCCTGTAGCTGATGAGCCTGCACCGGAGATGGCTGATACCTCTGATAGTGAAGAAACAAGTAGCACAGATGATGATTTCGATTTTGGCGATTTCGATGATGCTGGTGAATCATCTTCAGAGGATTCGATTTCGGATGCTGATTTTGATGCCGCAGACTTTGAAGGGGATGATTCCATCAGTGATGATGATTTCAATGAATTTGAAAATGATCTAGGAGCTGAAGAGGACTTGAGTGATTTTGAAACTGCGGAAGATTTCAGTGAAACTGACACTTATAATACAGGTGCCGCTGCTTCTTCCGAAGCTAGTGAGGAAGGAGGTTCCAGAAGTAAGTTTGCCCGGATTGTTATTATTGGCATCGTTATTTTCGCAGCATTAGGAGCTGTATTCATTTTTCTTGCTCCAAAAGATGGAGAAGGAGACAAAACTGTAGCAGAACAACCTCAAAAGACGGTTCCAAAGCAGCAGCCGAAAAAGCCCGCTGAAAAGCCTGCTTCTGAGACTGGTCAAGCTCAGGCTAAGCCAAAATCCACGCCGGCACAGAAGCCAGCAGCAAAGAAGACAACTCCTGCTCGTGCCAGCAATACTGCGGTAAGCTCAACTCCAGGAACTGTCAACGCCCTCACAGGAAGAACGAACAATTACTATATCGTGATTGCAAGCTTTGTGGATGAGGATCTAGCAATGGATCATTCGAACAAACTGGCCTCACAAGGAGAAAGCCCGACAATCATTCCACCATTTGGAAATGCCATTACTACCAGGGTGGCAATCAAAGGGTATGGATCATTGGCTCAGGCACAGAATGAAGTCGGAAATTATAAGTCTAAATACGGACAAGATATCTGGATATTAAAATATTAGGACGTTTGTACTTTTTTGGTAAGCTCTTCGTTCGTTGATCTGGATGAAGAGCTTATTTTTTATCAAATACTCAATGATTTACTCAATTCTTACTATTACTCAAGACCCTGTCCTCGAAGAGATAGAAAGTCAGGAAAGCATATCACTTCTTGAACTATTGTTGAACGGTGGTTATATGATGATCCCAATTTTGCTGTTGTGGATGGTTGCCATTTACATTTTTGTTGAACGGTCTAGGACGCTTGGGGCTGCCTCGAAGACTCCAGAATCATTTAAGGATCAAATTCGCTCACTAGTGATTGGTGGTGATATCAAGGGTGCATTGATGCTCTGCAGCAAGACTGATACCCCAGTCGCCAGAATGATTGAAAAAGGGGTTAGTAAAATTGGGAACCCTCTCAAAAACATTGAAGTAGGAATTGAAAATGTGGGAAAACTTGAAATATATCGACTTGAAAAGAACTTGAATTTGATGGCTACCATTTCAGGTGCAGCTCCAATGATTGGCTTTCTTGGAACCGTAACTGGGATGATTCAGGCCTTCATTGCCATTGCTCAAGAGGAAGGGGCAGTAAGTCCAAAACTACTCTCTGCAGGCATCTATGAAGCAATGATTACTACTGCAGCAGGGCTCTTCGTGGGTATTCTTTCGTATCTGGGTTACAATTACCTTGTTTCAAAGGTGGGAAAAGTCATTCATACCATGGAGTCAAACGTTATCGACTTTATTGACCTCCTGCAAGAGCCCAAGAAGTAATGGATCTAAAATCGAAACATAAGGTGAATGCGAGTTTTAGTATGTCCTCCATGACGGATATAATTTTCTTGCTGCTTATCTTTTTCATGTTAACGGCCTCTTTTATCACTCCTTCAGGCTTACCGGTAAATTTGCCTTCTTCAAGATCCTCAGAGATTGTGATGCAGAAAATTAGTGTGACGATTACCGACAATCTCACCTATTTTGTAAATAACAAGAAGGTCTCCAGAGGTTCTCTGGAAAATACTTTGAAAGAGAATTTAAATGGAAGTGAAGGCATTGTGGTTCTTCACTGTGATGCATCGGTACCTGTCGAGAGGTTGGTGGAAGTTGCTGGCATTGCTACCGCGTTAAAGGCTAAAGTTTCCATTGCCACTAAGCCCGAGTAATGAGAAGTTCCAACGAAAAAGAAGAGAAAAACAAGCGAATTGGGTGGCTCACTTCAGTTGGCATTCAATTGATTCTACTGCTTTTGTTTTATTTCATTATCGCTTGGCGAGAGCCTTTTCCACCTATACCGGAATATGGCATTGAGCTAGGGTTTACTGCATCCTCTGGCGCTCCCGCTGCTGCTTCTCAGGTAAATCAAGTTATCGAAGAAGATGTGGAGCAGATAGTGGAGGATTCGCAGGACTCACAAGAAGTAATTGAGGAACAGCCGATACAAGAGGAACCCGTAAATGAATCCGTCACAGAAAGTGATCCGGTTGAGCCCACCGAGGAGCAAATTGAACCAGTGACCCAGGAAGTTCAGGATGTTTCAGTTGAGCAAGAACCTGTTGAGCGCGAGTCTAAGGAGGATGTCATCGAAGAAGCTCCGGCAGAGAAAGAAGAAGAATTGATTGATGGGCGTGCGGTGATGCCATCTTCATCCTCGGAGTCGGATGGTGATAGTGAGCAACCGTCAGAGGGGGAGAAAGAGTCGGAAGAGGTAGATGAGCGAGCACTGTACGGTAGTCAGGGAAGCACTGCTTCCTCCAGTGAGGGAGCCAGCCTTTCACTAGCCGGTTGGATTTGGGATTTTAAACCACAGCCGAATGACACCTCAGATCAGGAAGGTCGGATCACTTACAAGATTGTAGTTGATCAGGATGGATTGCTCGTAAAAATCGACCTTATTTCTTCGACGGTCTCTCCCGCAGTGGAGCGAAAGTATCGGGCTGCTGTTCAAAAACTTACATTTACGAAAACCGGTAATGACGAATCGGCACCTCTATCATCAGGAACTGTTACCTTCATCATCAATTCGAGATGACTTATCAGGAAACACTGGAGGAGCTCTTTGATAGACTACCGATGTATCAGCGAGATGGAAAATCTGCTCTCAAGAAAGATCTTAGCAACACCCTCGCATTGTTGGATTTTTTGGGCAATCCCCATAAGCGCTTCAAAAGTGTTCATATTGCTGGAACCAATGGCAAAGGCACCTGTGCACACGGTATTGCAGCCATACTGCAGCATTCCGGTTATAAGACAGGTCTGTATACTTCACCACACCTTAAACAATTTACAGAAAGAATTCGAATCAATGGTGCTGAAGTAGCTGAGGAAAAGGTGATCGAATTTGTAAGTAAAGTAAAGCCTGTAATGGAAAAGATTCAGCCTTCATTCTTTGAGCTCACAGTTGCGATGGCTTTTGATCATTTTGCAGCGCAGAAGGTAGATATTGCAGTCGTCGAAACTGGGTTAGGGGGGCGGCTGGATAGTACGAATGTCATCATACCAGAAACGTCCCTGATCACCAATATTGGATTCGATCACACGGACTTATTGGGCGAAACCCTTGCCGAAATCGCAGGAGAAAAGGCTGGAATCATTAAAGAAAATGTACCTGTTGTTATTGGAGAATTTCATGAAGAGACATTTCCAGTTTTTGAAAATTTTGCCACCCAAAGGAACGCTCCTCTTCGGAGAATAGCACAGTACGATTGGCCTGAAAATACCGCCAATGACTCGTACACTAAGTTGCTCAATCGAGATTCTATCAGAACCGTTTGCGTCGTTCTCAACGAACTTGGATGGAAAATAGCAGAAGAAAATATCCGGGAAGGTTTGGACAACATCGAAGGACTAACAGGTCTAAGAGGTCGCTACCAACTACTTGAATCTAACCCAACAGTCGTTGCCGATGTGAGTCACAATGAAGAAGGACTTAAACATCTGTTTAGCACTGTGGGAAGAAAAGTGCTAGAGAACAAAGGCAGGTTCCATTTGATCTTTGGAACCGTAAAAGACAAGTCTCTGACCCCTATTTTCAAGCGCTTTCCAGTCGGCGCTTCTATTACGTGGACGCAGTCCAATGTTCCGAGAGCACTTTCAGTGGAAGAACTGGCCATCCAGGGAGTCATGCATGGCTTAGAGGGCGAGTGCTTCAAAGACGTCAACGAAGCACTGCGCCAAGTTAAACAAAAGGCAAAGGCTGAGGATGTGATCCTAATTACGGGAAGTACATTTGTAATAGCTGAAATAGAAGGCCTTTAATCTCCAATGTGTAAATGGTGCACATGTTCGTCAATGATATCGATCCTTTTTGTGATCGATAGGACGTACTTTTTGAGTTCCGTTTCTAGTGCCTTCACTTCACTGTCATACGCTTCCCCTTTTGCTGCTCCTAGATTGTTCTCGATCTCATTGTAGGTATTGCACTCTTTATGTACAAACTGCTTAAATGCTCGCGTGGTATAGTCCACTTCGAGTGTTTCGATGTCATCAATAGTGGCTTTTGCCTCTTTGTCTTTATCAGCATTGTATTTCCTAATAACGATACCATACAGCAATGTATCGTAGTGATGAATGTCATCCAGCATTTTTATGATCTTCTTACGGTAAGTCGATTCTCCACAGAATTGTCCCAGACCTGAATAGGTTTGAAGTGATTCAGCCTCATCATCCCATGCATACCTCAGTTTATCTATGGTTTTTGCTACCTCAGAATCTGATTCCTGTGCTAGGAGTGAGAAAGAAATTGTAAACGACAAGAATAGTGATGCTAATTTCATTTTCTTTGATTTATAACCGATTGAAAGGACCAGTGAGTAAGATAAATAAGTTGGAAAAGTTTGCCCAGAATAAGCTTAGTAAAAATGTCATTGAACCGGGAAAGGAGCAGTATGATACGATTAGAGGTAAATGGAGTGAATATTTTGGAAATGATCATCCAATAGTGCTTGAGCTGGCATGTGGCTGGGGAGAATATACCTTAGCGTTGGCTGAACAATTTTCTGATAAGAATTTCATTGGAGTAGACCTTAAAGGAGACCGAGTCTGGAGAGGAAGTCAAGATGCAACGGCTAAGAAACTGACGAATGTAGCTTTTCTGCGAACACACATCATTGAAATTTTGGGTTTGTTCGATGAAAATGAAGTAGATGAGATCTGGTTGACTTTTCCTGATCCCCAACCCAAAGACCGGAATGAGAAGCACAGACTGACGAATAGGGCCTATCTTGCCAAATATCAGCACATCTTGCAACCCAGTGGTTGGTTTAGATTTAAGACGGACAATACGGATCTTTTCAATTATACTGGGGAACAACTCTCTGATTTCGAGATCAGGGACCATGAATTCACAACTGACCTGTACAATTCAGAATTAAACAGGGATCACTTTGGGATCCGTACAAAGTATGAAAGGATATGGACCAGCAAAGGGGAAAAAATAAAGTACATGAAGTGGCGATTTGTCGCTAAGTAATTATCCTTCCGCAGGGGTGGAGACCCCATGCGTGAAGGACAATAGGTACAAACAAATCAAATTTTAATGCCTTGCTACGTGTGGGAGGGGATAAGTGTAAGGTTCCCCACTATTAATTAATGTATTTACCCCGTTGACCGACTTTCGAAGTGGCATGTTTAGTTCTGAACGGATCTTGTTTTCGTGGAAAATGGCCCTGATTTCTCGGTACATCACTCCAATGCCCCTAATAATCAGTTTCCTGTCATCGAGTAGTCCGTAATTAGCATCATAAGCATGTGCTAATTCATGTGCGACCCGTATTAATTGATCATTGGGATTCCACCGAATTTCTGCTCCGCCTCCAATTTGATCAAACGGAGCATAATCCACAATGAGCTCGTTTTGTTCCAGTACCTGGAACGCATAGGCATTATTGTTCAGGACCCCCTTTTTACTTTTTGAAATCGGGAGTACCATATAGCTATGGTCGCAGGTGGAGATCTTAATGAGAAAGTGATTTTTGGAGTATTGCAAGGTTTTAATGATCTCACTGGCATAAACAGATCTTCGCTCAAGTTTTTGCAAATAGTGCAACAGTCTTTTCAATTGTACTGAGCCTCCGCCTTTCACTTGACGATCGTCTTGGTAAAGACAGGAATGCTTGTATTGGAAATATTGAGCTCCATCCTGAATCCATAAACCTGGCATGGTTGAGGAATCGTCAATTGATCGTTGAGATTTCCAATAACGCTGAAATGCCGTGAAACCGAGTGGACTTTTGGAATACGCAATCAGTGCATTGCTGAATTCGTCTTTTGGAGTAATACTTGTTAGCTGAATCAATGAGTGATTCGCAATTTGCATTTGGCTTTGCGCAATATTGAAACTGATGAGCACAAAGACTATGCAGAGAGTTGAGTAGCG
>CAZQDI010000200.1:0-6527 GCA_964591785.1 uncultured Roseivirgaceae bacterium | reverse complement strand
GCAAGCTATCTACTACCACGGTGTAGATCTTCTCGAATTGCTTTGGATGATTCAAATAATAGTTAAAGCTGATTTCATATTGCTCCTGGCTCACCCCCAGACTTTCTAGCTTTAGATCTTCAAAATGATCATAGACGACCTGAACTGAATCCAATGGCATAATCTGCATTTCATTGACTTTGGATTCCAAGAGGTGAATTTCCAATAAGATTTGAGCCATTTTCTCTGGCACAATTAGATTTTCAGGGGTCTCGGAGCGGCCACAGGAAGCAAGTATTACAAGAACGGTTAAAAAAAAGTGTTTCAAAACAGTCTTAAACTAGTTGAGATTATAATTTTGGGCGTTTATTGAATTTGACTAGCAATAGCAAAGATCATACAAGACATTCAATTAACAAGAACTCATCTTGCTTGTCAGTTTTGACCAGATAGAATGAAAGAGATAATTAAACGATTAAGGCGGTACGAAATCAGGATCCGGAAGGCAATTAACTCGCAAATGCAGGGTGATTTTCATTCAATCTTCAAAGGGTCAGGTCTTGAGTTTGATGATGTGCGTCCTTATCAATGGGGAGATGATATTCGTAATATTGATTGGAAAGTGACTGCCAAGGGACACGGTACCTTCATGAAAACATTCATCGAAGAGAAAGAGCAGACGGTTTTTTTCCTTGTTGATGTTTCCGCATCTCAGGAAATTGGTAAAAAGCAGCGCCAAAAAATAGATATAACCAAAGAGGTGACCGGATTGCTTTCTTTATCTGCTATTCGGGAAAATAGCAAGGTAGGTGTCCTGGCGTACTCTGACCGAGTGGAGGATTATATTAAACCGGGCAAAAGCATCAAACATGCCTATGAAATCATCAACAGATTATTTTCAATAAAAACTAAATCCAAGAAGACCGATTTGGATGGCGCAATTAAATACACGCTCAACCTACTTAATAGAAAGGCCATCATTTTCCTGGTCTCTGATTTTATAGACGAAGGTTTTACCCACTCGCTTCGTGGATTGGCTAGAAAACATGATCTGGTCGTTGTTCATATCTCAGACAAAAGCGAAGCAGCTATTCCTCACTTGGGGATCGTTCCTCTACTTGAAAAGGAATCAGGCAAGACCGTGTGGCTAAATACCTCTTCAGAGGACTTTAAAAGCGTCTTTGAGAAAACTCACGGAAAGAATAAAGAGTCGCTGGCAGATTTTTGCAAAAGAAATGATGTCAACTACGTAGCAATTGGTACTGAAGACGACTATGTTCCGAAACTAATCAGGTTGTTCAGACACAGAAATAGAGGTAATGCGAGGAGGACAAGGTAAGCTTTTTTCAGTTCTGTTCCTGTTGTTCTGGCAGGTAGCTAACGCTCAGGAAGTTCAAATAAAGGGAGGGTTCGTAGAGGACAGCCTGGTTATCGGTCAAGAGGTCGACTACTGGATTACTGCCTCCTATCCACCATCCATGGAAATCATCTTCCCTGACACGAATTCGAGCTTCTCCCCCTTTGAGTTTGCAGGTAAGACTTACTTTCAAACGGAAATGAGGAACAATGCGGTCTTTGATAGCACCGTTTATACCCTTCAGTCTTTTGAAATAGATCCGGTTCAATTCTTTCAATTGAGTGCCATTGCCTTGTCAAAAGAAGACTCAGCGACCCTAAAAAGTCCGCTGGATTCCATCTATCTCACAGAACTTGCTCCTACTGTTTCTGATTCTACCCGTCTCAAAACCAACCTAGACTATCAGGAGGTAGCCCGTCAATTCAACTACCCACTGATGTATTACATTATCGGTGGTCTGGCGGTGATTGCAATTCTAATACTGGCGATTTTTGGCTCCAGGATCATTAAATTCTTCAAAATTCGCAGGCTCGAACGGGACTTCAAATCCTTCGCCGAACGATTCGACGAGCACATCAATAGTCTGAAAGAATCTCCCGATCCAGCGATTGCAGAAAAGGCACTTTCAATATGGAAAAAATATCAACAGAGGTTGGAGAAGATTGCCTTTTCTTCTTTTACCACCACTGATATTCTTGAATTAGAATTTACCAAAGAATTAACCGATCCCTTAAAGTCAATTGACAGGGTCGTGTATGGAAGAAAGATGCAGGAGAAAGTATACCAGGACTTTCAGCAGATTGAAGATTTTACGAACGATCGATTTCAACGAAAAATAGCGGAAATTAGGAATGGAAAGTAAAGCAGCTAGTTGGTTTTCTCCGGATTGGTTTCGTCCCGAAATCCTTCGAAATTTTGAATGGCAAAATCCAATGTGGTTTTATGCCTTCCTACTCATTCCTTTGCTCTTTTTAATCCGTTGGATTATTTCCAGTCAGTTCAATCAAAAACTGCCCATTGCACTAAGTAAGAAGAACCTAAAAAGTGATCCCATTACGTTGCTTAGGTACTTCCCTCCGATTTTCTTTATTCTTAGCTTGGGGTTAATTATTGTGAGCCTTGCAAGACCTCAAACGACAAATGAGCAGGTGGAGCAGTGGAGTGAAGGCATCGATATTGTGCTGAATATTGACATATCCGAATCCATGCGAATTGAGGATTTCAAGCCCAACCGGCTTGACGCAGCTAAGGAAGTTGCCACCAGTTTTGTGGAAGGCCGATTCCAGGACCGTATTGGATTGGTCATATTCTCAGGTGATGCACTCCCTACCTGCCCCTTGACTACAGATTACGGATTATTGTACGAGATGATCAGTGATATCAATTTTGACAAGATCGAAAGTAGGGGAACTGCCATCGGCAACGCAATTACGTCTGGGATTAACTTTCTGCGAGAATCAGTCTCAGAATCCAAAGTAATGATCCTTCTCAGTGATGGTGATAATACCGCAGGGAACGTAGATCCCATTACTGCAGCCAATCTTGCCAATGCTTACAACATCAAGATGTACGTCATTGCTATTGGTCGAGACGGGAAGGTTCCTTTTGGAACGGACTTTTTTGGCCGGCCACGAATGGTTGAAAACCAGTTCGACGAAACTACCCTACGCGAGATTGCCAAAATAGGAAATGGCAAATTCTATCGAGTGTCGGACAAGGATGCGCTGGTCAGTGTATTTGATCAAATCGATCAACTGGAAAAAGCTGAAATAAAAGAGACTCGCTACAAGGACACCACGGATTTCTATTATGTCTACTTAAAATGGGCCGCTATCTTCTTGCTTTTCTGGCTCGTCACTAAGTCTACTTTCATTACCAACGTACTCACAGATTGAACTCACCCTACATGGGTGATATTCTGAATTCATGTCAAAATCACCCGCATCGGGTGAAAGAAAAACCGCTCTAATTTTTGAGTTTAGCAATACTCTTGTCCCAAGGAGTACAATTAACTACCAACTAAAAAATTGTATCATGAGTACACCAAAGAAGCTGTTAATAGCAGCCGCCTTAGTGACGATCATCTTCCAAGCACAGTCCCAGGGAGTGGGTATTGGAGTTGAGTCACCTAATCCAAATGCCGTCCTGGAGTTAGTAAGCCCTGACAACAATCAAGGCCTATTAGTCCCCAAGATGTCAACTGCCGAACGAACCGCGACCGCATTCACTGACAATCTCTCCAGCAGTGAAAATGGTCTACTGGTCTACGACACAGATGAAAACGCCTTTTATTTCTGGATTAATTCACAATGGGTATCCATGCAATCCGCCGTGAATGTAACCGCGGGCAGTGGCATACAAATCATCGATGGAGAGATCTCAAATACCGGAGATCTTGACAGCTCCAATGAGATTCAGGATCTAGAACTCGACGGTAATACGCTGAGGATCACAAACAATACTTCAGCAACTGACATCGATTTGACCCCACTGACGGAAAACAACACCGATGAACAGATATTGAGCTTATCCGGGGACAACCTGTCCATTTCCGGTGGAAACACGATCGACATCAGTAGCATCGATACAGATACTCAACTCTCTGACGCAGACATTGCAGGATTTGGCTACATCAAAACAGACACAAATACGGATGAACAAAATCTTTCCGTAAGTGGAGGTAATCTCAACATCTCTGGAGGTACCGGCGTCAGCCTAGCTTCCATCCAAGATGGAACGGGTACAGATGATCAAACGGTAGACCTGCTGCAATTAAGTGGTACTGAACTGCAGCTCTCTTTGGAAGGTGATGGAGAAACGCCACAAACCGTCGAGCTTAGTTCACTGCAAGACGGATTTGAAGCCAACACAGATGAGCAGGACCTTTCGGTAAGCGGTGGCAACCTAAACATTTCTGGTGGTACCGGCGTCAGCCTAGCTTCCATTCAGGATGGCACAGGAACCGACGATCAGACTGCCACGGAAGTCGATGTTACTCCAGTGGGCAATCTTGGATCAAGTAATGTACAGGCAGCTTTACAGGAACTGCAAACCGATATCAATACATTGTCCGCAGGTGGATCCGACGGAAATGATTTTGTGACCTCAGGCTCACTTGCAGGAACCGATCTGACGCTAACCATTCCCAATCAGACAAATCCTGTGATCGACTTATCCGGAATTCAGGACGGGACCGGAACCGATGACCAGACCCTTGATATTTTGCAACTAAGTGGGACTGAACTGCAAATCTCCCTGGAAGATGATGGGCAGCCAACACAAACAGTTGAGTTGAGTTCGCTGCAGGATGGATTTGAGGCCAACACGGATGAGCAAGACCTATCAGTGAGCGGCGGCAACCTGAACATCTCTGGGGGCACTGGCGTGAGCCTCGCTTCCATTCAGGATGGGACTGGTACTGATGACCAAACGATTGATGTCTTACAATTGAGTGGAACTGAGTTGCAGATCTCATTGGAGGGCGATGGCCTAGCAACACAAACCGTCGAGCTCAGCTCACTACAAGATGGCTTTGAAGCCAATACAGATGACCAGATCGCCAGTGAGGTAGATGTCACCCCGTCTGGAAATCTAGGATCAAGTAATGTGCAAGCAGCACTACAAGAACTCCAAACCGATATTAACACGCTGGCTGCCGGAGGGTCCGACGGGAACGACTTCGTCACCTCAGGTTCACTTTCAGGAACTGATCTGACCTTAAACGTTCCCAATCAGACCAACCCTGTCATCAACTTAGCTGGATTACAAGATGGGTTCGAAGCCAACACGGATGAGCAGGACCTCTCTGTCAGTGGTGGTAACCTGAACATCTCCGGAGGTACCGGCGTCAGCCTAGCTTCCATCCAAGATGGAACGGGTACAGATGATCAAACGGTAGACCTGCTGCAATTAAGTGGAACCCAATTACAACTTTCACTCGAAGGTGATGGAGAAGTACCACAAACCGTCGAACTCAGCTCACTGCAAGACGGGTTTGAAGCCAACACGGATGAGCAGGACCTTTCTGTCAGTGGTGGCAACCTCAACATTTCCGGAGGTACCGGCGTCAGCCTCGCTTCCATTCAGGACGGAACCGGAACGGATGATCAAACGGCAACAGAGGTGAATGTTACTCCTGCTGGAAATCTAGGATCAAGTAATGTGCAAGCAGCACTACAAGAACTCCAAACCGATATTAACACGCTGGCTGCCGGAGGGTCCGACGGGAACGACTTCGTCACCTCAGGTTCACTTTCAGGAACTGATCTGACCTTAAACGTTCCCAATCAGACCAACCCTGTCATCAACTTAGCAGGATTGCAGGATGGGTTTGAAGCGAACACGGATGAGCAGGACCTCTCTGTCAGTGGTGGCAACCTGAACATCTCTGGAGGTACCGGCGTCAGCCTAGCTTCCATCCAAGATGGAACGGGTACAGATGATCAAACGGTAGACCTGCTGCAATTAAGTGGAACTCAATTACAACTTTCACTCGAGGGTGATGGAGAAGCACCTCAAACCGTCGAGTTGAGTTCGCTGCAAGATGGTACCGGAACGGATGATCAAACGGCAACAGAGGTGAATGTTACTCCTGCTGGAAATCTAGGATCAAGTAATGTGCAAGCAGCACTACAAGAACTCCAAACCGATATTAACACGCTGGCTGCCGGAGGGTCCGACGGGAACGACTTCGTCACCTCAGGTTCACTTTCAGGAACTGATCTGACCTTAAACGTTCCCAATCAGACCAACCCTGTCATCAACTTAGCAGGATTGCAGGATGGGTTTGAAGCGAACACGGATGAGCAGGACCTCTCTGTCAGTGGCGGCAACCTAAACATCTCCGGAGGTACCGGTGTCAGCCTAGCTTCCATCCAAGATGGAACGGGTACAGATGATCAGACCGTCGATCTACTGCAATTAAGTGGAACCCAATTACAACTTTCACTCGAAGGTGATGGAGAAGTACCACAAACCGTCGAACTCAGCTCACTGCAAGACGGGTTTGAAGCCAACACGGATGAGCAGGACCTTTCTGTCAGTGGTGGCAACCTCAACATTTCCGGAGGTACCGGCGTCAGCCTCGCTTCCATTCAGGACGGAACCGGAACGGATGATCAAACGGTAGACCTCCTACAATTAAGTGGAACCCAATTACAACTTTCACTCGAAGGTGATGGAGAAGTACCAC
>CAZQDI010000199.1:275-6621 GCA_964591785.1 uncultured Roseivirgaceae bacterium | reverse complement strand
GTCAGTTGGTGGCACAGTACTTCAAAGCCAAAGAAGCCAATCACCGTTCCTTTGAAAATTTCAATCAAGGTAAACTGAAGGACCAACTCAACTTGAAAGGTAAGAATCGGTTTGTGGACAGCCTGAGGCATCAACGCTATGTAGATAAGGACCTTTATCGGAAAATTCTTACCAAAAAGATTGCTACTTTCCACTCAAACTACGGATCATGAAAAAGCTTTTAGAAAAGCAAGTAGTATTTTCCGCTACATTGAAGCTCCTGGCTTTCCTGGGGCAGCGAAGTGCCTTCAACGGGTTGACCTACCGGCTCACCACCTGGGTAGCCAATCTCAACCTCTACCTAAATAAACCTCCTCGCAGCAAATCGGCAGCAGACCTGGCCAAAACGTGGAAGTCGCTGATGCCCCCTGACGGGCAAGACCATTTTAAGATCAGCAACGTAGATGAGCAAACAGCCTATACAGAGATACATCTTCACTGTCCGCTAAGAGGTACAGGCAATACGGAGGCCTGCTATAAGCTGATGAATTATGATCGAACATTGATGGAACAGGTCGGTGGCCAACTGATTGTCCTGGAATCCCAGTCAAATTCTGGCAACAACTTCTGCAAACTTGCCATTAGATCGGCTAAGGCCGATACCTCTGACCTGAAACCCGCACAAACGTAAGGCTATATCTGGTCAGACCAGGCCCAGAACGAAACAGTTTTGTGAAGTGCGCAAATCTATTTATGAAAGGACTTTCATACATTTGTGAAAGACCTTCTATTGACTAATGGATCTCATCAGTGACTTAGGGTACCTGGCCAGTGCCACCCGCTTCCGTCGAATCAGTGAACGCCTTCATTTAGATGGCGATAAAATCTACGCGAATGCTGGAATCGACTTCAAAGCGAGTTGGTTTTCCGTCTTCTACGTCATCGCCAAGATGGCGCGACCTCTGACGGTACTTGACATCGCCCATCAGATTGATTTTTCTCACATCACCGTGAAGAATGTCATCAGGGAACTGGAAGCAAAAGAACTGGTCACGATTGATTCCAATCCAACTGACAAACGATCGAAACTAATTGCATTGAGTGATCAAGGACAGTTACTTATGACCCGCTTATCCCCCATCTGGCAGTCATTTGCATTAGCGCTCAAGGAGATATTTAATGGCGGTCATCCAGACATTCTGAATATTCTAAATAGAATTGATGATGAAATAGCCGCTCACCCGATCCATGAACGTGTCAATGCAACACATTCCAACAAGGTCAGAATTGCCGACTACAAGCCGAGCGACGCCGGAAAATTCTACCAACTCGCAGCTCCATGGCTTTCACAAGTGTTAGATGGTGAGTTGGAGGAAGAAGATCAGTTTACGTTGAGCAATCCCGAAGATGCCTATCTACACACTGGCGGCTTCCTATTTTTTGCAAAATATGAAAAAAAATATGCCGGGTGCGTCGTACTAAAACGACTTGATGACCACACCTTCGAATTCGCAAAATTGTATGTCGATCCGCATTTCAGAAAACTTGGAATTGCCACTCGGCTCATTGAGCGGTGCATCACTCGATGCATGGAAAACGAGGCGACCGAGCTTTGGTTACAAACCACGCTATCCATGCCACAGGCTCATCGGTTGTATTACAAACTTGGTTTTCGAGATGCGGAAGCCCCAGCCCAAATGGATGTATTAAAAAGAACCGAGAAAATTATGTACAAGCCCTTTTGAACTGGCAGGTTAAGCCAGTTAGTCAAGAAACTCGATGACGGAATGAATGACTGATTGATCTCTGAGGATTCTGAAATGGCCCGTCCCCTCAATCTCCACAAATTTGGCCTGCGGCCAGTTCTCAAATACATTTTTTGACCTCGAAATGGGAATCACCTTGTCGTCCCGATCATGTATGATCATCGCCTCCTTCACCTGAATGCGTTGGACAAAATCACTGACGTTCAAAGCATATACATCCTGCCCCGTCTCGCTCACCAAGCGAGCAATCAACCGTTCTTTGACTTTTTCAGTGATCCCAGTTGCCTGAGATACATCATCGATTCGTTCGATGAACTTGTCTGGTGTTGTTAGCAGCATGTATTTGTCGATCTGCACCTCCTGATTGGCAAAAAGGGCATAAGTCGTTGCCACTCCTCCGAATGAATGACTGACTAACTGCTTGACGTTGAACTTTTTGATCAGGAGCGCCACTAACTCGGTAAATTCGAACAAGCTGGTCTTCCCCCTACTACTGTAGCCATGGGAAGGCCCATCAAATGCATAGACTTTGTAGTGCGCAGCGACCAGTCTTTCTACCAGGTCGGCAAAGTTTCCGGCTTGCCCTTCCCAGCCATGTATCAAGAGGACTTCTTTCTCACCCTCGCCCCACTCATAGATCTTGATATCGAAACCTTTGAACGCCAGACTCTCAACCCTTGCTCGATTCAGAACGCGCGTCTCATTTTCCCGAAGCTTTTTGATTTGGGGATTCGTCAATTGATTGTAAGCAAACGAAACCACGAGGTTTGGAGCAAGACGCGAAAGTGCTTGAATCAAGAGTTTATTCATAAAGTGAACTAGCTAGGATGGTTCAATAACAAATGCAACGTTCGATGGTTTGCATGCAGGCCACTAAATAGAACAAAATCCGGATAGGGCATCACGCCAGAAAGTATCGTCCATCCCAAACTCATGAAAACCAGGCCTCTTTGACTGCCGCAAAATACCTCTCGCTTACTGGAATGTTCTGACCTTCAAGGAGCAATTCCCTCCCTGCAAGACCAGCTACCTGCTCTCCATTGACTATAAATGACCGATGCACTCGCATAAAAGTGTCCGGAAGTTCCGTGAGCAGCTTCCTTAACGACTGATTGGCAATGATCTTCCCACCGCCTCTTAAGCGGTAAATGGCATACTCACTATCGCTTTCGATGTAGAGAATTTCGTTGGTCGACACTCGATGAAAGTCATAGCCGGATTTGATCACCACATAGGACATCGACCCTGCGGCCTTGTCCATACTGGGGTATTTTTCCACTGCGCTCATAAACCGATTAAAGGTTATTGGCTTAAGCAAATAATCCATGGCACTTAATTCAAACCCTTGGATTGCATAGTCTGAATACGCTGTAGTAAAGACTACTTTCAGGTTTAAATTACCAAGCAAGCCAGCAAAATCGGTCCCTTTTATTTCGGGCATTTGAATATCAAGGAACAGCAAATCCACGGGATGCACTTTGAGAAAAGACAGCGCATCCAGTGGATTTTCAAATGACCCCTCCCACTTCAAATAATCGACTTTGGCTACATAAGTTTCCAGTAGCTCTCTAGCCAACTCATCATCGTCTACAATCAAACATTTAATTGGATTTCCGCTCATCTAAGGTCTAACTTCAAATGGACACAAAAACTAGTCGACTGCTCAATGGACAACTGATGAGTAGTCGGGTACAACAAAAGGAGTCGTTTCTTGATATTGGAAATTCCAATTCCTCCCCGATCATCTTTTACCAGGGGTTGATCAGGCAGGCTATTTTCAACCAAGAAGTCCACTTTATCTCCGTTCGCAGTAAGTTCAACACGCACAAAACTATCGCCTCTTTTTTCTATCCCACTGTGTTTGAACGCATTCTCTATGAAAGGGACAAAAAGCATGGGGGCAACCAGGTAGGTGCTATCGTCCACCTCTTTCTCGAACACGACATTGTACGCCTTGCTACTCTTCAGCTTAAATAGTTCGATAAAATGCTCGATGTACTCCACCTCCTTGAGGAGTGCGATCTGCGGCTGCTCACAATCATATAGAACATATCGCAGCATTTGGGATAGGGTGCTAATTCCCTCCTGAGTTTTGTCCGAATTGGTCACTGACAAAGCATAAATGTTGTTCAAAGCATTAAACAGAAAGTGTGGATTGATCTGCATTTTAAGGAATTTCAGTTCGCTCTCCTTGAGTTCAGCTTTAGCCAGTGCCTCGCTGCGCTGTTTCTCTTGTGCCAGGACAAACATTTCGACCATTACCGCGGCCACTGCAGCGAACGACATGATAAGTAACTGCCGAAAAAAACGGGAATTCAAGAATGGGGGTGCCCGATCGGCCCGTGGAGGTCCCTGAGGCCCGACACGCTGTGGTCCAAATTCCATTCCCAGGTAAGCCATGAAAAGTACGGACAAGGCAATCACCAACAGAAAAACGAGGAGCTTATTCTTAAAAAGAAGCTTAGGAATGACATAGTAGATAATCCCTACCAGTAAGACGGACTGTAGCAGAAAGGAGGGTCCATTGGCACGTACAAATTGGGGTTCGAAACCCATGGAAACCCAAACAATCAGCCAGATGCCAAGCCAAAGCAGGACCTGAGACAGATATCTTTTGTGGGGACTCATGGATCAAATAAAACAAAATAACAACTAGCATTTTCAGAGGAAGAGGATTTGCCGGACGTTGATTCCCTGTTTTACCTAGAATTTCACCCCTTCCACTTAATTCTATTGGGCATTCGCTGAAATCAAGATTTCTGCAACAAACAATTATGCACTTTTGATCACAGGCATTGGGCAAGAAGCCGGATGTAAAAGGTTTAAAATGGAAAAATGAAGTATCGGTAGCCCATAGATGAGCGACCGGCTTTCGAATTGAGGAAACTAGATGATCAATACCATGAAGCACGTACTCCCGTTAACTTTTCTCCTATCAGGTTGTATTTTATTGATTTCCTCCTGCGGAGGAGATGAACAGCAAATGGAGGATCCCGGGTCCACAGCTGCAAAGACGCCCGTGGCTGCCTTTGAAGAATTTAATCCGGACGCCGTCACCGTTTCATTTGATGGGGATGAGATCACGATTGAATCCAATGGCGTCCCCAACCACACCTCTCCCTACTGGGAAGAGACGAACCCCTTGTACATCGAACCGATCGTAGCCTTAGCCTTGACTCCCGGTCGTATTGGCGGTAATCGAAGCTATTCGCTAACGGTTTCTGCAGCCCCGGAAATCGCTGCAAACAGCACAGCTACCGGATTAGGTGCGATTGGTATTGCTGTCACAGGCGTTCCGATCTTCAACGATCTGGAAGGTGGTAATCGACCTATTGAAGAACAAATTGCAGAGACGTTTGATTACGCAGGAGCCCACAACGGACCCAGTGGCTATCACTATCACATCGAATCGTCCGACGTCCCTGAGAACACGGTCCTTTCTTATGACGATGAGAAGCTCATTGGAATCATGGCTGATGGATTCCTCCTGTACGGGAGAAGGGAAATGGATGGTTCCTACCCGACAGACCTGGATGAATCAGGCGGTCATCTTGGGGTGACCCAACACAGTGATGGTGAGGAGATTTATCACTATCACATTGTCAATGAATTTTATTTCGGGACCGTCATTGCGCTGTTTGCAGTAGATCTAAAAGGAACCCCAAATACCATCCTTTAGGAAAATGAAAAAACTCCATCAAATCTCGCTGGAAGCACACGACATGTTCCAGCCTCGATGGCCTAATTGAGACAAATGAAATTACATGTACTTTCCCATGCACTACTCGGATTCCTGCTTGCAGCTTGTTCTCAGCTAGAAACAGCTTCAGTCGTGGATGAAATGACCTTTGCTCCACAGAACGTGCCTGAAGTAGTTATTGAAAAGACAAGACTGGAGTACCACCACCAGTCTTCGCGATGGACCTACGATGCCATCCCTTATTCCGGATATGCAGTGACCTACTTTCCAGATGGCAGTCTCCAAGAAAGATTTGGTGTACTTGATGGGAAGCGACAGGGTGAATACCTTCACTGGTTTGCGGATGGACAATTAAGAAATGTGGCAAATTACCATGAAGGAAAGCTGCATGGTGCGAAAAAAGTGTGGACCCAAGACTCCGCCTATGTCCTCATCTCCCATCTGAATTACAAGGCAGGCAAACCACACGGCAAACAAACAAAATGGTATCCTTCTGGAGAGCTTTTTAAGGTATTACACTTAAATGAAGGCAGAGAAGAAGGCATCCAGCAGGCATTTAGGAAAAATGGCGATCGATATGCGAATTACGAGGCTCGGGAAGGAAGAATCTTTGGATTAAAGAAGTCGAAGCTTTGCTACAGTCTGGAGGAAGAGCAGCTGAAGGCAACAAGTAACCTCAGACAACCTTTGGAATGAACCTCGGAGAACGGCCTTGCTCTGACGTCTGGCTTAGGCAATGACCCTGCTGCTTCTGGAAGCAAGAGGGCTTAGCATAACCTGTTTAGGATCACAGGAAAGCCGGATTGAGTGAATGCTCAATGTGATTCAAGGTGTCATACGGAACCTGCCTCTCGGAGGCAGGTTTATTTGGTTAGGGCTAACCTGATGTATACAGATCAAA
>CAZQDI010000199.1:0-265 GCA_964591785.1 uncultured Roseivirgaceae bacterium | reverse complement strand
TCTTACATCAAACTTTACAGCAGGGGAGTCCTGCGCTCTTGCCTGAGAATGGCCTCTTTACAGGAGTGCCAGCATGTCTTGCTGATTTATGAGAACTGGTCAATTAGCTTCTTTAAGTCAGTAGGGTTAAGGGTTGGCATCACGACAACATGATCAAGATATTTACCCAATTTTTCCTGCCCCATACTTAAATCTCCGCTACCCAGCGCTCCGGCTACAAACCTATCATTCATCAATAGATAGTAGGTGATATTGTGAAATTTAG
>CAZQDI010000198.1:0-6848 GCA_964591785.1 uncultured Roseivirgaceae bacterium | reverse complement strand
CCAGGACCCAGCTTTTATTGTTGCCGATGCGCCTTTTCAGGATTGGTATTCTGCAGTCTTTGAAAGAGCCATCAGAGATTATGGTGCAGGAATAAAAGCCATTGCTCCCGGAGTTATGCAAGTGGTTAATTTGCGTGCAGGCGTCGACTATAAAGAGGCCAGTCCAATAAATAAAACAAAGGAGATTCTGGAACCAGTACTGCTGATTCACTCGCAGGGTGACTTGGAAACCAGCTCTGATCAATCAGTTAATATCTCAAAAAACCTGAATGACTTGTCTGAGTTTCACCATACGCAGTGGGGGAACGATCATGTTAAGGATGTGATTTACAATACCCAAGAAATGAAAACGCTTCTGGTTGATTTTATAGAAAAAAATAACCTTCAAGACTTTTTACCTACCTCAGCTATGATGGATTCTGTTTCAATTGAAGTCGGGGAAGAAATCTAAAAATCAATTCCATTCGCCATCAGTTCGGCAAGTAGAGGAATTGTAGCCATTATCACCAGCTCCAGGTAGATGATCCGCTTGGTGGTTTTATGATTGATGAAGTCAATCGATTCAGGCTTTTCTGATTTGTTTCGCTTTTTGGTTCCAATCAAGATGATCGTGGGGTAAAGTGATAATAAGCCCACAATCACAAATAAAGAAAACTTCACAATGAAAAAAGTATTGGCATTGTAGTATTCAGCCCCCTTTCCAAAATTGAGCCAATTTAACAGCCCTGTACCCACCACCATAATCGCAGCAAACCCATAGAGGCCGTCGATTTTGGTCAACCTATTCACTTCCTGATAACTGAGTTGCCTTTTTATAAGGATCGACTCCGCCACCAGGCAGCAGAAAATTACAATGACAAAAAGGAGGTGGATGTAGGTGTTAATTGATAAGGAAAGCATCGGATTAATTGATTACCAATGAATAAATATAGACGTAATCAACTTATGACGTAGAAGTTTGGGTGATACACTAATTTTATTCTTCGATCTCACCAGATGGAGCAAGAACCTAAACGTAAACCAAAAACCAGATCCATTGTATTCGCTGCAATTGTAATCATCGTTTCGTTTGCGATCTTCACGTTTCTCAACCTTGGTCAGGTATTTGCCGAAGAGATCCTTGGTGAATTAGTGCAGCGGCAGACCAATAACTTCTACTCCCTCGAATTTGATGACATCAAAGTGGATATCCTGGAACGGGAAATCAAGGTAAAACAACTATATCTGCAGGCTGACTCCATTCGTATTTCGGAAGAAACAGGACTAAATACAGTTTACGAAATCCAGCTTTCTGAGCTCATAATAAATATCAAATCGCTCTACAAATTCTATTTTCAAAAGAAGTTGGAAATCGAGAGTATGCGCATTGTCGATCCTGAAATCCGTATGCAAAGAATCGGAGAAAGAAGCTCACGTTCATTCAGTTTTGAAACAGGCAATCTTTACAAGGCCATCTCAGATTATCTGACTGTACTGAAAGTGGACTACTTCCGAATACAGGATGGAGATCTTAACTACAACACCGACCAATTTTCGATTGGAAACATCGATTTTCAAGTGCAAAACCTTCTACTCGATTCCGTGGTAAGGAATGATGTCTTTTACTCAGAAACCATTTTCTTGGAAATTAAAAATCAAAAATACATTTTGCCTGATAGCATCCATGAGATTGAGTTTGATCGATTTGTTCTTTCCACCCAGGATTCCATTCTTAGGTTTGAAAACCTTTCCATCCATCCTACCCCTGAATCTGGAGTAAAATTTGAAGGCGAAAACGAAGTAAACGTCTATGATATCCTCATACCGGAACTTGCTCTAAAAGGCATAGATTACCAGTCCGCCTACAGGAAGGATCATCTGATTATAGATGAATTGAGTTTTACACAACCCACCATTTTTATTGATGACGAAACCCATGGAGAGGTCAAAAAGAAGAAAGCAAAAGACAATTCACTGCTTAACTTACTATTCACCATTTTTCACAAGATTGAAATTGGAAAACTAGCCATTGATGATTCCGCAATTGACCTAAAAATCAACAATGATGACACCTACCAGCGAATAAAATCTGAAGAGACCACCGTACATTTTTACAACATTCAATTGGATACCTCCAACTACCGCTTCAATCGGCGTACCAACTACTTTGAAAATGTCGAAATCAGTGTAAGCAACTATGATTACATCTTACCGGACAGCATTCACGAAGTAACGTTCGAAAAACTAAATATAAGTTCAAATGATTCCTTGCTACGAATCAAAAATATGCAGGTTACGGCAGTAGAAAACTCCACCAAACCTACCGTGAATCTGTCGGTTCCCTCCGTCGAGTTGACTGGTTTTGATTACAACGCAATGGTTGAAAAAAAACTGAAAGTAGAGAATCTGTTGATTGATCAAATGAAATTCAGTTTAAAAAGTCATCCCAAAGCCCAAAATACCGGAAACAACGATGCCCGAATTACCTCCTATTTTGAATCCATCGAACCGATCTTTAAAGAAATTGCTATTGGCAAGTTTGTAATAGGTCAAGCATCTCTTAATCTGCCACAGGGCATTCACATTGGGGACGTTAACCTTAACCTTGATGGTCTCATGCTGAATGAGTCCACATCCTCTCTTGAAGATCTTTTTGTTAAATCAGACATCTCACTCAACGATGTTTCCATACACCGAGACAGCATTAACATTGAGGGAAAAAAAAGCCAATTAAGTCATGACCTTACCTCGCTCACTCTCTCAGATTGGGAGTTGCAGATTTACACCAACGAACTTGACCTTGAGGGTTCCTTTGAATCAATTCATGTAACAGAGCTGAATCCAGACAGCCTACTCCATGGGAATCTTATGACCTTCAAAAAGGCAGCGATCAACTCTCCAAAATTCAATATTAGAAAGTTAGAATCCAGGGAAAAGGAAGGACCGAGGGAACTGGGTATAGAAAAAGAGATTTTGATCAGTGATGGAGAGGTGACGCTCGAAACAGAGTCTATGGCTCTTTCCATTGCAGCGATTGACGCTGACTTTTACCTTGGAGACAGCATTGCCATCCATGATATTGATGCCAAGAATATTCGGACGACCTTAACAGAAGCCAATCATGAAATTAAGTTGAAACAACTCATCTATGATACACTCATGGACAAAATGGCTTTTTACGATTTGGAGATTACCCCGATCAATTCCAGGGACTCAACCCGTTCACTTCTGAAGGCTGCTATTTCCGAAGTAAGCATTGTCGGATTTATTCAAGATCAGTTTTTTGATCATGAAGAGTTCATTGCCGATCAATTGACAATCAAGCAACCTAGCATTGAGTTTTATCGGGCAGGAGCTGACAATAAGGAAGAATCGGTGTCTAAATTAGAAGTCAAACTGCAAAACTTTGACCTTTCCGATGGTGAATTAAACATTACTGGCATAGGGGACGTCATCCAAGGAGTAGCCATTTCCGACATCAACACGACCATTACTGGCATTAATTATCCAAACTCCAACCAAACCCTCTATTCTGATGCCTGGGATGTGAGCGTTTCAGCAATCAAGCCGGTACTTACTTCGGGAGACCAAGCTGCTACTGGTACTGTAGTTTTCAATAACCAAGCTTTGAATATTGACTCCATTCGTTTCATGGCTTCTGATACCACCATAAATATTTTACTTCCCAGGCTAATTCTCGAAGGTATGGAGCTACGTACCCTGATGGAAGACGGCAGCTTCCAGGCCGATCGGTTTGCCATCAATTCACCCCAGGTCAAGCTCATAAAGCAGGGAGACCGAAAAGCACAGAATAAAGTGAGCGTTCCTTCCCTACCCATTTCCCTTAATGAACTGGCTCTGAATGGACTCATCGTCAACTACGATAACCCCGACACTGAAAAATCCTATGATTTTAAAACGAATATCCTATTGACCGAATTGAATCATGATGGACCACTGTCCCTTACTCAGGTACTAGAAAATACCAGAGCGCTTGGGATCAGCGGAGATGACCTGACCCTCCCTCTAAACGACCATTATACCATAGCATCAGGCCCCTACACCTATGATTCAGATCAAAAAGTGTTTTCCGTTGCCAACGTAGACCTCCTTTCCCGATTATCAAAATATGAATACTCTCAGCAATTGGAGACTCAAATGGACTGGTTCGATGCCTCCATCGAACAAATAACATTGTCAGACTTTGATGTATTGAAGGTTCTGAGAGACTCCGTACTCCAATTGGAGAAGGTCGCCTTAAATGGCACTGACTTATACATTTACCGTGACAAACATCGTCCATTTCCTGAGGATCAGATTGGTCAACTGCCTCATGAACAAGTTTTGGGACTTCCCGTTCCCGCTACTATTGACACGATATCAATTAAAGGGAGGGTTGTCTATGAAGAACAGCCTAAGGATTTTGAGGAAACCGGTGTCATTTCTTTTGACCAGATTGATGCGCAAGTCATTAACCTGACGAATATCGATGTTCAGCCAAACACCATGATGCATTTACATGCAACCGGTCAAATTGTGGAGGAAGGGAATTTTAATGTCAACGCACGTTTTGAGCTGGACCGACCCGACCAAAGATTCAGTTTTTCTGGAGTGGTGAAAGATCTACCCATGGATTCACTAAATCAAATGCTAGGTCCGGTGGCCAGTGTAAACATTCGTAGTGGATTTGCTGAAGAAATCAGTTTCCAGTTTCTGGCCGATGATTCGCTGGCCGTGGGAGAAATGATGTTTCGCTATAAGGACCTAAAACTGCGGGTATTGAATGCAAAAAAGCATGAAACCAACCTGGGCAGCGGCTTGATGAGCTTCTTTGCAAATACATTCGTCATCCGAAGTCGTAACCCACGATTCTTATTCCCTAGAAAAGGTACCATCTATTTCAAGCGTGATACGAGAAAAGCAGTCTTCAATTACTGGGGAAAAAGTATTTTAAGTGGAGCCGTCAGTAGTGTTGGGATTCACAAATCTGATCGGCAGGAAAAGAAAGATGCCAAGGCAGCAAAAAAGTAACTTAGCCCTTAATCTCTTTGGCTTTTTCAGAAGGTTTAGAAGGAGACCCAACAACTCGCCAAGAGCTGTCACTTTGCTTCTCCAAACTAATCTCAATGTAGGAACTTGCCGTCCAGTAGATAAGCAGTGATTTTTGGCCTTCTACTTTGCTCACCTTCTCACCATATAATTTGTACTCAAAACGATCCCGAGTCTCGCACTCTCCCATTTCCACACATCTAATTTCGATGCCATTGGCCCTGCCATCTTGAACTAAGACACTCATCGCTTCAGCGTAATTCCCTACGTAAAAATTCTCCACATAATACTTGGCCACCGCTTCATGATCGGTCATATCAATGTCCTGGCCGTTCGAAAAAAAAGACACCGTTGTAAGGATGGAAAGAATAGCTAGTTTCTTCATGGTTTCTATTTTGTTAGCAATTTAGTTTAAAATCCTGCTTCACGTGATCAAAAACGACCGATTGCATGAATTTCAGGACATAAGGGATAAAACAAGTTTTATTCCAAAATCTCTAGAAGAAGATCAGTTTCGTCCTTTTGCCATCGAAAACACGATCAAAAAGAGAATTCTATAGACGATATAGGCTAGAAGTCCGACGGCGATAACCTGGTAACTCATCATAAAATACAGAACGTCATGTGGCCAGAGCAATTGATTCCAAAAAGGTCCCGTCGCCCACAAATGCAGTATCAGCGCCAGACAGAATGCCACAAGGTCCGCCACCAGTCCAGGTAATTTGACCAGAGAAAAAAGGCGAGAACTGAAGTAGATGATCAAGCAAAAAGTGCATGCCGAGACGAAAGAAAACAAGAACCATTCACTGGGAAATTGGGCATAGAGGGATCCTGCTCGCTGGATGTGCTCAATAAAGTCGTATAGCCGATAGCAACCAAAAAGCACAAAAAACCAAAACCAATGGGAGTTAATGTATTGTCTCATAAAACAGCCGGTAAAAATATTTTACCGGCTGAAACTTTAAAATACTCAACTAACCTTTTCTTTAGATGCCTATAAATTTCCTTCGATGAATGGGTTGGAAAATTTCTCATCATTAATGAACGAATCGTCTGTAAAACTTTCCATGAAGGCAACCAACGCATCAATTTCTTCCTGATCGAGGTTGAGTCTTCTGACTTCCCCATTTCTCCCTCTCATCTCACGGCTTAAATTCGGGTGATCCTGAACACCATTATTATAGTGTTCGATAACTTCCTCCAAGGTCGCAAACCTACCATCGTGCATGTATGGTGCTCCTAGTTCCACGTTTCGTAGCGAAGGCACTTTGAATAGACCTAATTCGTTGGTATTTCCAGTCACGGCACCAACGCCATCGTCGACGCCTATCGTAGCATCCAATCCATTATTGAAGGCTTCCTCAGCAATGAACAACGCACTTTCATGACAGTTATCACAGCCTCCTCTACCGAAGAAAATATCCTTTCCCAGATTTTCCAGCACTGAAAACCCTGGCAGGTCCCCATCAGTGTCGCCTCCATTAGCCTCCAAAGCAACGTCATAACGTGACTCGTAGCTGACCATGGATCTTACGAATTGGGCCAATGCTAAAGAAATGCGCGCTGAAGTCACGGTTGAATCCCCAAATGCATCTGCAAATAAGGTGGGATAGTAAGGGGTTACGGAAAGACGACTTACCAAACTATCTAACGTCATCCCCATTTCTACCTGGTCCTGAATAGGAAGCAAAACCTGATCTTCAAGTGTAGCTGCGCGCTCGTCCCAGAAAAAGTGCTCCGGCTCGTAGTACCTGGCATTAGCCAGACTCATGGAATTTCTCCCTGTCAACCCGCCTTCAAAACCTGTACTAAATTGGTCA